>NZ_JBFAKW010000072.1:0-47217 GCF_040655955.1 Streptomyces sp. NPDC050263
GTACGTCCAGTACGAGGACTTCCGGCCGGCACACCGAGAGCACGCACCGGACGCCGCTCCTTGACGGGCAAACGTTGCCTGCCGCGGCACTAGGCTGTGCTGATCCACCTGTTGTCGGCCGGAAGGAGGGCGGGCCCCATGCTGGCTGGTCTCGGCCTGAGCCCTGTCGAGGAAGAGGTCTACCTGCACCTTGTCGACCGCGGCGAAGCCACCACGGCCGCACTCGGCTCGACCCTCGACCACCCGGCAGACGCCGTCGTGGAAGCACTCGGCAGCCTCGCCCGCCACGGTCTGGTCACCGCCGCACCCGACGAACCCGGCTGTTATGTCGCCGGTCCGCCCACCGTCACGCTCGGCTCACTGCTCGCCGCCCGGCGGGACGTGCTGCACCAGGTCGAGTTCGCCATCACCGAACTGGCTGAACGCCACCGTGCCGCCGCCAGTCGCGACCTGGGCGGCCTCATCGAGATCGTGACCGGAGTACAACCCATCAGCCGGCGCTTCCTTCAGGTCCTGGAATCGGCCGAGCGCGAGATATGCGGCTTCACCAAAGCCCCGCCGGTCGCGGTCGGGCCGCGGGACAACCCCGCCGAAGCCGTCGTCGCGGGACGAGGGCTGCGCATGCGAACGGTCATCGAGCAGTCCTACTTAGCCGACCCCTGTGCAAGAGTCGACATCGACCAGGCGCTCGGCCGGGGGCAGGAAATCGCCATCGCCGCCGAACTGCCCGTGTCGATGGTCATCGCCGACGCGGCCATCGCACTGGTGCCTGCCTTCGCCGACCCGCAGGACACACCCCGGGCCGTCCTGATCAACTCCAGCGGCCTGTTGAGCCCGCTCGTCACGCTCTTCGAGAAGACGTGGACCGAGGCGTACCCGCTGAACTCCCGCACGGTCAAAGAAGGCGTCCCGATACCCTACGCGGACGGCGTCCCGGGCCCAGCCCGACTCGCCCCCCTCGACGCCAAGATCCTGGACCTCCTGCTGGCAGGCCTCACCGACCGCGCCGTAGCAGGCAAACTCGGTGTGTCCCTGCGCACCGTCACCCGCAGAATCCGGCACATGATGGACCTCGCCGGCGCAGACAACCGCATCCAACTGGGCTGGCGGGCAACACAACGCGGCTGGATCTGACGTCGTCGGCACGTCGGTCAGACCGGTAGGGCAGCCGATGACTCCCCGGTCCGCCACGCGCCGAGGAGACGCTCGGCAAGGCGGTCTTCGAGATACGCGGTGGCGTCCACTCCGAAAGCGACACCGCCGTCGAGGTGAGGTTCCTCCTCGAGGAGGCCCACGACGACTTCCCGGCGGACGATCCTCTGCTGTCGCTGCACGACGCGGGTGACATCGCCCCGCGCGTCGTTCGGCGGACCGACCGTCAGCACTCGTGCTGTCCGGACATGTATGCGGTCGGACGGGGCAGGAGACGCTTCTCCTGGTTTCCAGCTAAGGCGGCACCGTGACCCTTTCCATGAATGCCCGCGAACCGACCGCCGTCAGCGCGAGAACACCCGACGTCCTGGACGACCTGCCGTGGATCGAGGACGGGAGCAAGGTCGCCCCCAAGGACGCGCGCGTGCTGTCCAAACTGTTCCTGGACCGGCTGCGGACGCTGGAAGAAGGCACCCCGGAGTACCAGTACGCCCGGAACACGCTGATCGAGATGAACGTGTCCCTGGTGTCCTTCGCGGCCCGCCGCTTCCGCAACCGGAGCAGCGGCGAGACGGAGGACGTCATCCAGGTCGGCACGATCGGTCTGATCAAGGCCATCGACCGGTTCGACCTGAGCCGTCAGATCGAGTTCACCTCGTTCGCGATCCCCTACATCGTCGGCGAGATCAAACGCTTCTTCCGCGACACCACCTGGGCCGTCCACGTCCCACGACGCCTGCAGGAGCTGCGCATCGAGCTCGCCAAGAGCAAGGAGGCACTCACCAGCACGCTGGGCCGCGCTCCCACGGTCAAGGAACTCTCGGCCGACCTGGAGCGGACCGACGACGAGGTCATCGAGGGCCTCGTGGCCGCCAACGGCTACATCGCCGGCTCCATCGACACCCCGGGCGGCGACGCCGAAGCCGACGGCGCGCCGACCTACGCGGACACGATGGGCGACGTCGACCCGGCACTGGACCTGTTCGAGGACCTGCACTCGCTCGGCCCCCTGCTGCAACGGCTCGACGACCGGGAGCGGACCATCATCGAGATGCGCTTCGGCCAGGAGATGACCCAGGCGGACATCGGCCGCGAACTGTGCGTGTCCCAGATGCACATCTCCCGCCTGCTGAGCCGCACCCTGGCCAAACTCCGCAGGGGTCTCCTGCCCGGATGAACCACCCGGACGAGCCCGCGGGTCTGCCACACCGAGCCCGTCCTCCAGCCACCGCGCAGACCGGCTGTCCAGGCGCTCACGGTCCTTGCGTGCAAATCCAAAGCCCTCCCGGCATTGGATAGGCGGTCGAAATGGGGGTACCCGGGACCCTGAAACCGGGCGACTGCCCGAACCCTCGGCAGAGGAGACACACCCTCATGGCGATCTTCCTGTTCCTGCTGCTCGTGGCCGTCGTCCTGGGACTCATCGGCGCGGTGGCGGAGGGGCTGTTCTATCTCTTGATCATCGGCATCGTGATCGTGGTGGCTGACATCGCCTACTTCGGCGTGCGGTCCTCCCGCCGCCTGCACGAACGCCCCATCCGATGACACCGGCGCCGGCCGCGGTCGGCTGAGGGCGCGGAAAGGCCGGTCCGGGTCGGCCCGGCCTCGTCGATCACCGGCGCGTCAGACACCGCCCACAGCCGAGACCGCGCTTGTGCCCTCGGCGATCCGCTCTTCCGCCTCGCAGATACGGGCGAGGCGGGCCAGCACGGCACGGTGCCTCAGCTGGATGACGACCTCCGCCGCCGCGTTGTGCAGCAGGCCGCCGACGCCGCCCAGCGGATGCTCGTCCACGATGACCAGGCACTGATCGCCCCACGAGCGCAGCTCGAACGCGATGCGCGCCGTCCCGAGCGCGCCCGCCTTCGCCTCCAGCTCCAGAGCGGTCGGTTCCTCGCACCGCCGCACGACCGTCTCGTTGGTCAGGCGAGCCGGGCCGAGCCTGACCTCGTAAGAGAGCGCGGCGCCCACCTCCGGCCACCGGCCCCGCGTCTCCCGTGACGCCGAGGCTCCCACCACCCACTCCGTGTAGCGATCGCCGTCCGCCAGAACGGCCCACACCGTCCGCGGAGTCGCCTTGACCAACCGATGCCGTACTGCCACGAGCACCTCCCGGATCGTCATGTCCATCGCCGGGTGCCCACATCGAGGGCTGCCAATCAGGGAAGGCGCCCTGTGCGGTCCCCATGCGCTCAAGCGACCTGGGCGTCGACGAGCGCCGAGCGAGTGAAGACGCCCGGGGGCTCGCGGCCCTCGTCGTGGCGTCCGTCGAGGACGCCATCGCCATGTGCCGCGCGAAGCGCACGATGCAGCCGCTGGACCGGGTGGCGCAGCAACTCGAAGCCCTGATCGGTGGTGCGATGGACCGCTCGGCCTGACGGCGCAGGGCCGCCGGGATGGTGTTCGCCACCCGCTCAGGCGGCCCAAGCGGACATCTGTCCGCTCCGGAGTCCAGGAGGAGGGTCAGTGGAGTCGAGGGGTGACACCCCGCAGCGCGCGGAGAGCCTGCTCGGGGTCGGCGCCGTGGTCCCGCAGCGCCTCGGCGAGCAACTGCTCCCCGCCCTCGAACGCCTCGGCGGCCGCGGCGAGCGCCGGCGGGATCTCGTCGGCCGGCGGTTCCTCGACGGAGACGGCGAGTACGGGGCAGCCCGCCCGGAAGTCGCTGTCGACGACGATGCCCGCTCCACAGGGCCAGGAAGGCCCGCAGTCCGGCGACCGGGCCCGCGTCGAGTTCCCCGCGCGGTACCCGGGCGACCGCTTCCCCCACGTACCGCACCGCCTCGGCGGCGACCTGCTGCCTGCCCTCGGGCAACGCGGTGTTCGACCGGCTCAGCGCGGAACAGCAGAAGTCCCTCGGCGAGATCATGCAGATCATCGCCGAGGGACTTCAGCCGGCCCGATGCGGTGCCGCCGCCCGTCGTGGACGGCGATGTGCGGCGGCATCCGGTCACCCGCACTGAACACGCCCCCGGCCGGGCCGTTGGTCAGCCTGGTCGGGAGGACCGCGGTCCAGTCCGACTCGCTGGAGCGGATCCGCTCGTCCGCGATCGCCTTGTCCGCGTAGATCGACCGCAGCAGCGTGCGGTAGATCGCCTTCTGCGTTGCGCTCGACCAGTCGAAGGCGCGACCGACGCCGAACGACGACAGCCGCACCGGGCGGGAGACGCCCTGCGACGTGGTGGCCGCCGGTGGGGGCCGGTCGCGCCGAGGATGAGCAGCCTCATGGCAGCAGAGATCTTCCGTCGGAGAAGACAGGATGCGGTGGAGACAGGATGCGGACGAGGGGCCGTCGAGCTCGCCGCACCGCGATCGGTCGACGACGACACGCCGGAACGGACAACCGTCCGCTACTGGAAAGCCAGCGGACAGCTGTCCGTTTCGCAGGACGGGAGCACTGCCGACCTGCCCCCGCCGGGCGGGAGTCCTCCGGGCAAGAGGCGTGACGCCATCACCGCATCGGGCGACTGCGCCTTCCCGTCAGGACATGTCTTCAGCTCTGGCAGGCGCATCCGGCGGCGCTCTTGGCCTCGCCGGCGGTGACGGACGGGTCGGTCGCCTGCTCGTCCGGGGTGCAGCAGGCGTTGACGCCGCAGCAGGAGTCTTCCGTCGCGGACGTCGCGGCGGTGTCCGGGCCGGTGGCGGTGGCGGGCTTGCCGGCGCGGACGATGGCGGAGTGCATACCGTCGGCGACCGCGTGGGTGGGAGCGATCTCGATGTCCGTGAAACCGACCGCTTCCAGTCCTGCGCGGTATTCGGCGAAGGACAACGCCCCGGCGATACAGCCGACGTAGTCGCCGCGTTCGGCCCGCTGCGCGGCGGTGAGGGCGTCGTCGGCGACGACGTCGGAGATGCCGATGCGACCGCCGGGCTTGAGCACGCGGAAGGTCTCGGCGAATACCGCGGGCTTGTCGGTGGACAGGTTGATCACGCAGTTGGAGATCACCACGTCGACGGTCCCCGCGGGGAGCGGGATGGACTCGATGGTGCCCTTGAGGAACTCGACGTTCGTCGCGCCCGCCTTCTCGGCGTTGGCGAGGGCCAGGGCCAGCATCTCGTCGGTCATGTCCAGCCCGTACGCCTTGCCGGCGGGGCCGACGCGGCGGGCGGAGAGCAGGACGTCGATCCCGCCGCCGGAACCGAGGTCGAGAACACGCTCGCCCTTGCGCAGTTCGGCGACGGCGGTGGGGTTGCCGCAACCGAGCGAGGCGGCGACGGCCTCGGCGGGCAGCGCGTCGCGCTCGCCGGCGGCGTACAAGGTGGAGCCGAAGTTCTCGTCGACCTCGACCGCCTCGGGCCCGCAGCAGGCGCTGCCGCCCTCGGTGACCTGCACGGCCGCCGCCGCATACCGCCGGCGGACGGTTTCACGCAGGTCGGTGGACTGTTCGCTCATGACTCACTCCCAGGTGACGGGCCGCAGCACGGGCCCGGAACGGCCTGTATTGACGTTCATTGATGCAACCTTGCGCCCTGGATCGAAAAACGTCAACATAGAGGCATGTCGAAACAAGAGCTTGAGGTGATCGGCCAGGACGCCGCCTGCTGCCCGGGCCTGTCCGCCGCACCGCTGGACGAAGACCAGGCCGCCGAGCTGGCGAAGGTCTTCAAGGCCCTGGGCGACCCGGTCCGGCTGCGCCTGATGTCGATGATCGCGTCACGTGGCGAGGGCGGCGAGGTCTGCGTGTGCGAGCTGACCCCGGCCTTCGACCTGTCCCAGCCGACGATCTCCCACCACCTCAAGCTTCTGCGGCAGGCCGGCCTCATCGACTGCGAACGGCGCGGGACCTGGGTCTACTACTGGGTGCTGCCCGGCGTCCTGGACCGGATCGCCGCGTTCCTGACCGCCCGGCAGCCCGCCGGAGCCGGCACGTGAACGCCTCCCTCGGCCGCCGGGTGGCCGCCGAGGCGATCGGGACCGGCCTGCTCGTCACGGTGGTGGTCGGCTCCGGCATCCAGGCCACCGAGCTGTCGCGTGACGTCGGCGTGCAACTGCTCGCCAACTCCCTCGCCACCGCGTTCGGCCTGGGTGTGCTCATCCTGCTGCTGGGGCCGGTTTCCCGCGCGCACTTCAACCCCGCCGTGACGCTGGCCGCCTGGTTCACCGGACGCCGTGATCCGGACGGCCTGACCCTGCGCGACGTCGCCGTGTACGTGCCCGCCCAGATCGTGGGCGCCGTCGCAGGGGCGGTCCTGGCCGACGCGATGTTCGCCGAGCCGCTGGTCGAGTTCTCCACCCACGACCGGTCCGCCGGCCACCTTCTGCTGGGCGAGGTCGTCGCCACGGCCGGGCTGATCGTGCTGGTCGTCGGCCTGGGCCGGATCGGCCGTGCCGCGCTCGCTCCGGCCGCGGTGGCCTCCTACATCGGGGCCGCCTATTGGTTCACCTCCTCCACCTCGTTCGCGAACCCGGCGGTGACCGTCGGACGGGCGTTCACCGACACCTTCGCCGGTATCGCACCCGCGTCCGTCGTCCCGTTCATCGCCGCGCAACTGCTCGGTACCGCGCTCGGGCTCGGCATCGTGGCCGCGGTCTACGGCCCGACCGCCGCTGCGGCCCGCCGCGGGACCGGCGTCCCGGGTGGCGAGCCCGAACCCGTCTCTTCCTGACCACGCCCCGAGAAAGTCACCTTCGATGAGTGCTTCCGCCTCGCGCCCTACGGTGCTGTTCGTCTGCGTCCACAATGCCGGCCGCTCCCAGATGGCCGCCGCCTTCCTCACCCACCTGGCAGGCGACCGCCTCGAAGTCCGCTCCGCCGGCTCCGCCCCGGCCGGCACCGTCAACCCGGCCGTGGTCGAAGCGATGAGCGAGGCCGGCATCGACATCTCCGCCGAGACCCCGAAGATCCTCACGGTGGAGGCGGTCCGGGCGTCCGACGTGGTCATCACGATGGGCTGCGGCGACACCTGCCCCGTGTTCCCGGGCAAGCGGTACCTCGACTGGCAGCTCGACGACCCTGCCGGGCAGGGCGTCGAGGCTGTCCGCCCGATCCGGGACGCGATCGAGGTACGCGTCCGGGCGCTGATCTCGGAAGTGGCGCCCGGCTGACGGCCGGACCACTCGCGCCGGTTCACTCGCGCCGGTTCCAGACCCTGGCCGACCGCCTTCGTCGCGGAATCGGCGTGGCGGGCCGTCGGCTACTGGTCGCCCAGACCGGTGGCGTGTTGATCCACCTCGATCTCCGAGCGCCGTAGGCCGGTGAATCGGGTGGGCCGGAAGGTCGCCAGGAGGTCCTCTTCCTCGCCGGTTGAGATCTCGGCCGCGGCCAGGCGTCCCAGAATCGGCGCCAAGGTGACCCCGCTGTGCGAGACGAGGCAGTAGACGCGGGACTGGGCGCGGGCATGGCCGGCGACGGTGTGGCCGTCCGCGGGCAGTGACCGGAAGCCGATGCGCAGGTCGATCTCCGGTGTCCGGCCCGGCTCGGCCAGGAGTGCGGAGAACCGCTGTCGGAGGGTGCTCGCGACGGCGCTGTCCGCGGACGGAGGGTCGGCCGGGTCGACGTCGGCGTTCAGATCGAGTGCCTGCAGGACGGTATGCCCGCCGGCGGCGGGGCGGAGGTTGAGGCCGGGGCTGTGGACCACACAGCGCAGGTCGACTTGCGGGGACCTGGCGTACCCGAGCAGGCCGACGGTCTGCGCTCCGCGACCGGTGTCCGTCACCATGGGAATGTCGATTCCGGCCCGTGCGGCGAGCCGTTGTGTCCAGCGGCCCGTCGCCAGGACGACTCGATCGCCGGTGCGGACATCGCCTCCGGCCAGGGTGACGGCCACGCCGTCCGGCCTGTCGTCGACGGCCTCGACCTCGCCGACCATGAACCTGGCTCCGTGCCGCTCGGCGTCCGCCAGCAGGTTGTCGACCAAACGCTCCGGCAGAACGTAACCCTCGCCGGGGAAATGCGCGATGGACGTGACGGCCGCCGGGATGCGCAGGCCGCCCGCGATGCGCGCCGCTTCGTCGGGGGTGACCCAGTGCGCGGGGTAGCCGAGGGACTGCAGCCGAGCCACGTTGTCGGCGAGCCTCCGCTCGTTCGCGGCGTCCGCCCACTGGAGCGCCCCGCTGGGGAAGTACGACGGGGCGCCGCGCAGTTGCCCGGCGAGCCTGGCATGCTCCTCCATCCCCGCGACGTTCAGCCGGTGGTAGTCCGGGTCGAGCTTTCGGCTGGAGTTGGTCCAGGCGAACGTGGTCGCGGTCGTACCGGCGCCGACTCCCCGCTGATCGAGCAGGAGAACGTCCTCGCCGGCGACGGCGAGCTGCCTTGCGACGCTCACCCCCAGCACACCGGCACCGACGATGATGACCTTCATTGTGTGCCTTCCTCTCTGGCAGCGACACGCTGCTCACATCGCGGGGACGGGAAGCTCCAGGAAGAACTCGGCGGTTCCCGGTCGGACGACGGTCGTGACCACCTCGACGGCGCTGCCGTCACCGGCACGCAACTCCCTGCGCCTCATCAGCGCGGGCGTTCCGCTCTCGCTGTGCAGCAGGGCGGCGTCGTCCTCGCCGAGGACCACCGGGTCGAGGTAGAGCCGGATCGCGTCGATCGGCACGCCTCTGCGCTGTAGATACGGGAGGGTGACGACGTCTTCGAGGTTCTGGTCCAGCAGGTCCGGGGCGGCCGCGAAGAGCACGACGTGCCGCTCGACCGACTGCGGCTCCTCACGCACGTTCAGCTTGCGGCGGACCAGTTCCACCACGGCCGTGTCGGCGGAGGCGCCCGGGAGGGCCAGGACGGCGTCGGCGGCCCTGACGATCCGCGCGGAAACCACATCGTGCCTGCCCGGCACGCCCTTCGCGGCGACCGCGGGGGTGACGAAGTTGAGCAGATTGATCTGCCGCGTCACATCCGCGACGAACGTCCCATGGCGCCGTCGGCGGATCGCCAGCCCCGCCTCGGCCAGGTCGTTGAGGACCCGTTGGGCCGTGGCACGACTGACGCCGTACTCGGCGCGGATATCCATCTCGCTCGGCAAGCGCGAGCCGGGCGCCAGGGCCCCGGCCCGGATCTTCGCTTCGAACTCTCGCCTGATCTGTACATAGAGCGGCACGGTCACTCTTGGACCGTACATTAAGCCAATTGACCGGTCAATAGACTACCGCGCGTTCAAGAGCCTCGCCCAGGCCGGCCCGTCCTCCGCCGGACCTCGCCGAGAAGCCGGAGCTCCCGGCGGACCGAGTGCGGGCGTGAATCAACGTCCTGAAGTCCGAGGAGTCGGCCGTGAAGGCGCTCGTACAGATCAACGGGAAGGGACTCTTCCCGACCCCGCTGGGCAGGACTCAGGCCAGGAAGTACTTCAACGGACAGCAGGGCGGGCAGCGGGCCGGGCCAGGGGCCCGGCCCGCAACGGGGTGACGAACACCGGGCGCCTGTCCGTGTGCGGAGACCGACCGACCAGGAGGTGCGAAAGGTGCGGCAGATCGTGCATCAGGGCAGCGCCGACTCGCCTTTCGACCCGCCTGCCGCGGACTCGGCGCTGCCGGACGCGAGCCTGGGCGCGTTCCGCCTGCCCGACGAACTGTCCTTCGTGATCGCGTCGGGCGCCGGGTCACGGATCAGGACCACGCGCGGGCGGGAGCTCATCGATCTCGTGATGAGCTGCGGGCCGCTCGTCCTCGGGCATGCTCATCCGCGTGTCGTCGAGGCCGTCGAGCGCCAGCTGCGCGACGGCACGACGTACTACTACCTCAACGCGTCGGCGGCGCGGCTGGCGCAGCGGATCGTCGAACTGGTCCCGTGCGCCGACGCGGTCAAGTTCTGCGCGTCGGGGAGCGACGCGACCTTCAGCGCGCTGCGGCTCGCCCGGCGCGCGACCGGTCGCGACATGATCCTGAAGTTCGACGGCGGATACCTGGGCTCGCACGACTACGGCCGGGCGGTCGAAGGACCCGCCTGCGGAGGCGTTCCGGCCGCGGTGGCCGCGGACGTGCTGCACGCCCCGTTCAACGATCTCGCCTCGGCCACCCGGTTGGCCGAGGCCCGTCGAGAGCGCCTCGCCGCGATCATCGTGGAGCCGGTGCAGCGCGCGATCGAGCCGGCCCCCGGTTTCCTCGCCGGGTTGCGCGCCCTGTGCGACCGGATCGGCGCCGTACTCGTCTTCGACGAGGTGGTGACGGGTTTCCGGCTCGCTCTCGGCGGCGCGCAGGCACTGTACGGCGTGACCCCGGACCTGTGCGCGCTCGGCAAGGCGCTCGGCGGCGGGCTTCCGATCGGCGCGGTCGCCGGCCGGCGGGAGCTGATCGAACTCGCCGCCGCCCGGCCGATCGAGGCCGCCGGGAGGTCGCACGAACCCGATGTCTACGTCAGCGGATCCACGCTCGGCAATCCTCTGTCGTGCGCGGCGGGGCTCGCCACGCTGCGCGTCCTGGAGGACGAGGACGGGATCAGCCGCATGGCCGAGTCGGGCCGGGCGCTGCGCGAGCGCCTGCTGGACGTGGCGGCCGAGTTCGACGTCGCGCTCCAGGTGATCGGGCCGGGAGCGTTCATCGAACCGGTCTTCGGCCCCGGGCCTGTCGTGGATCAGAGCTCGTACGACGCACAGGACCGGGTCGCGTCACGCGCCTTCGGCCTCGAACTCATCCGGGCCGGGGTGTTCGCCTACCCCGGCTTCAAGATGTACCTGTCGACGGCCCATGAGCAGCGAGATCTCGACGAGGTCGCCGACCGCGCGCGGGCGGCGCTACGGCGGGTGCGCGACGACGGCCTCCTGCGGGGGCAGCCGTGAGCCGGGGGCTGTCGGTGCAGTGGGGGTCGTCTGCCGGTCGGCGGACCGGCGAGGGCGAGCGGGAGTGCAGGGCGGTCACCAGCCGGTGACGCGGTTCCAGACCGTTCGGACGGCGGGTGCGTCGGTCGTCGGCAGGGTGCTGTCGACGACGTGGTAGCCGCGGTGCTGGGCCGCCGTCGCGCAGGCGTGGTTGGGCAGGATGCGCAGGCGGGCGCCGATGGGCAGTTCGGGCAGGACGGCCCCGTCGCGGGCGGTGAGGGTGCCGTGTTCCTGGCTCGCGGCGCTCATCACCAGACCCTCGACGAGGTTGCCCGCCAGGTCGGTGACCAGGCCGTAGCCCTGGTCCTGGGACTGGTTCGCGGTGCCGCGGTCGCGGGACATGGCCATCCAGCCGCCGTCGGTGAGGATCCAGCCGTACTCGGGGCGGTGTCCGATGACGGTGACGACGACCGACAGCGCCAGGTCGTCGACCTGGCAGACGCCCAGTCCGGCCATGACCAGGTCGAAGAACACGTAGTTGCCGGCGCGCAGTTCGGTGACGCCGGTGAGGTCCTCGGCGGCGTGGGCGGTCGGGGTGGAGCCGACGCTGACGGTGTGCACCGGCAGCCCGGCCGCGCGCAGTTTCCCGGCGGCGGTGACGGCGGTGTCGCGTTCGTTCTTCGCGGCCAGCCGCTGCTCCTCGTGGGAGTAGGCGAAGTAGGACTCGCCCGCGTGGGTCAGGACGCCGTCCAGACAGTCGGCGTCGTGCAGGATGCGGCCGATGTCGAGGAGCGCGGGGGCGTCGGTCCTGAGGCCGCCGCGGTGGCCGTCGCAGTCGATCTCGATCTGGGCGGGGATGCCGATCCCGGCCCGGGCGGCGGCTTGCGCGACGAAGGTCGCCTGCTCGGTGCTGTCCAGGAGGACGCGCAGGGTGACTCCGCGGCGCAGGAGCGCGATCACCCGGGCCAGCTTGTGGGGGTCGATGCCGACGGCGTAGGTGATGTCGGTGTAGCCGCCGTCGGCGAACGCCTCGGCCTCGGCGAGGGTG
Source organism: Streptomyces sp. NPDC050263 (assembly GCF_040655955.1). Taxonomy (NCBI): domain Bacteria; kingdom Bacillati; phylum Actinomycetota; class Actinomycetes; order Kitasatosporales; family Streptomycetaceae; genus Streptomyces; species Streptomyces sp. NPDC050263. Next base: position 11,894 of record NZ_JBFAKW010000072.1, read on the forward strand.
GAGACCGTCACGGGGCAGGGTGTGCCGCCGTTCATGAGGGCGGCGACGTCGAGGCTCTTGGCCGTCTTGACGTGCGGGCGCAGGGCGACTCCGAGTCGGTCGGCCCTGGCCGCGAGGCGCTCGATGTTCCGCCGGGCCTTGTGCACGTCGACGACCGCGAACGGGGTGTCGGGATCGGCCAGGGTACGACCGGGGGTGAGCGGGGTGGCGTTCACAGCGTGATGTCCAGTTCCTCGAGAAGGGCCAGACCGAGGTACAGGTCCTGCAGACCGATCCCGGAACTGTCGAAGATCGTGACGTCCGCGGCGTCACGGCGTCCCGGGGCACGGCCGACGAGGACCTCGCCGAGCGGGGTGAGGACCGTCTCCTCGGGGGCGTTCCGGCTCTCGCCCATGCGGCGGGCCTGCTCGGGCAGGTCGCAGAAGACGCGGGCTCGGGCGAACAGCTCGGGGGGCAGCTCCCGCTTGCCGGGGGCGTCGGCGCCCATGCAGGAGATGTGGGTGCCGGGGCGGATCCGGTCGGCCCGGAACAGGGGCGGGGTGTCGGCCCGGGCGGTGGTGGCGGTGACGATCACATCGGCCCGGGCGCAGGCCTCCTCGGCGTCGGCCACGCGGACGCCGGGTCGGTCTGCCGACAGTGCGGCGGCCAGCTGCCCGGCCCGGTCCCGCGTCGCGGCCCACGATCAGGATCTCGTCGACGGCCCGGACCCGGCTGACGGCCCGGGCCTCGTAGGCGGCCTGGTGACCGGTGCCGAAGACGGCCAGGGTGCCGGCGTCCGGGCGGGCCAGCAGGTCGACGGCGAGCGCGTCGGCGGCGGCGGTCCGGTAGGCGTTGGCCGTGCCGACCTCCAGGACGGCCGCGATCCTTCCGACGCTCTGGTCGAACAGCAGCAGGGTGCAGTGGTGGCGCGGCAGGCCGTGCTCGGGGTTGCCCGGCCAGTAGGTGCCGATCTTCACCCCGGCGTGGGTCGCCGAAGCGGCCGGCTTGAGGGTGAAGCGGTTGCGCGGGTCGGATCCGTGTACCGCGAGGGCGGGGAAGACGGTGCCGTCCACCGTCGCGGCGAAGGCGGCGCGGGCCGCTTCGAGGGCCGACTCCTCGTCCACGAGCGCGGCGGTCTGTTCCTCGGTGATGTACAGCAGCCGGGACGTGCGCGGCTCCTGGCGCGGATCGGTCGAGGGCGGCGTCGTGGAAGCGGGATCGGCGGTCGAACCGGCGGTCGTCATGAAGACCCTTCACTTGGCGGAGTGGCAGACGGTCGCCTGGTGTAGTTGTAGACGGTCGCCCGCGACACGCCGAGCAGGTCCGCGATGGTCTGCGCGGCGTCGCGCGAGTCGAAGTAGCCGTCCGTGTGCAACTGCTGCACCAGCGTCTTCTTGTCCTCCCGGCTCAGTGACCTCGGCGTGCCGGCCCGCTCCGCGGCCCGCGCCTCGACCGCCTGGCGCAGCTCACGCGCGTTGCGGTTGCGCAGCGACTCCAGGGGCTGGTCGCGGTGCTCGGTGTCCGTGGCGACCAGGTTGGCCAGGGCGAGCGTCACCGGTGACAGCACGGAGACGTCGAGATTCAGGCAGAGGGCCGCGATGTACTCGCCCGCCGCGTTCTTGATGCCGATCGAGGTGCTCTTGGCGGGGCGGCCGTCGGGGAACCGGTTGGGGTAGTTCTGGAGGACGCTCGGGTACTGCGGGTCGGCGATGCGGGCCAGGCCCAGTTCGGTCGCGGAATCCCCGACCCGACGTCCGGAGAGGTTGTTCTCGATCGCCCGGATCGCATGCTGCGGGTCACGCAGATCGTGCAGGACCACCTCGCAGAGTCCCGGGAACATCCGGCCCAGGGCGACGGCGATCTTCTCGGCCTCCCGGATGAAGTGCTCGTCCGCTCCGGCCGCAGCGATCTCGGCGGCGTCGGCGCACCGGCCCTGCTCCGTGGGCTCCGCGACGTGGTCCATGGTTCCTCTTCCGGCCGCACACGAGCACGCCCGGGACGGCTCTCCTGCACGGAACGATACAAATCCCTAGCTTGATTGTCCAGATTTACACTTGGAGTCCAATGGCGTCACTTCTCGTCGCGCAGCCGGGCCGCCAAGGAGGCCAGCGGTTCGGTCTCCTCGGTGTGGCCCAGGGCGGTCAGCCGGGAGATCGCGGCGTCGAGGCGGGTGAGGGCGGGGGCCGGGCGTTCGGTGACGAACTCCGCCGTGGCGGCCTTGGGGTCCTCCCCCGCGTGCAGCGCGCGGGCACGGGTCAGGCGCAGCTGGGCGACGATCCGGTCGTCCACCTCTCCGGCGACGACGTCCGGTTCGGCCAGCACGGAGTCGAGCAGGGCGATGCAGTCCTCGACCCGGTCCAGTTCGAGGCTGAGCTGAGCCGCGTTGCTGTAGGCGCAGAACGCGTCCGTCCGGCTGCCGCGGCGAAGGTCCGCCTCCGCGGAGCGCGTCAGGTGCCGCAGCGCCTCGTCGGAGCGGCCCAGGTGCAGGCAGGCCTGCGCCAGATCACCCTGGAGGCGGCTGGTGTCGACGGCGTCCACCGGCCAGTCGGCTGCCAGCCGCAGGCCCTCGGTGAGGTCCGCGTACGCGGCCTGGGCGTCCCGGAGGCCGAGTTGGAGCCTGCCCCGCAGTCCGAGCGTGCGGGGCAGGTGCCAGGCGGGGCCCTGCGCCTTCAGCAGGTCGAGCAGCGCGTCGATCCCGGTGACCGCGGCGGGCAGGTCGCCGGAGACGGCGTGGGCGCCGGCCCGCAGCAACAGGCCGCCGGAGACCTGCCCGGCGATGTCGTGCCGGGTGGCGAACGCGTGCAACCGGTCCAGCTCGGCGAAGACCGGCGCGACGTGCTCCTCGCTGCCCGAGGTCTGCAGGCGCAGGGCGAGCGCGGTCGCCCGCAGCCGCAGTACGCGGGCCTCCTGGTACGGAGCGAGTCCGGACGTCTCTTCTGCGATGCCGACCATGGAGGCGTGGGCGGCGGTCAGCGCGGCGACCTTCGCCTCGGCTCCGTCGGGGTCCTCCTCGGCATCCTTCTGCGCGCCCTTCTCCGCGCCTTCCGCGGGGATCTCCGCGGTGGCGAGCAGGGCGCAGGCGCGGGCGAGCGCCGCGTCACCCGGCAGTCCGGCGTCCTCGTACAGGCCCGCGGCCTCCTCGTAGAGTGCGGCGGAGTCGGCGAACTCGTCCTTCTCGCCCGCCCGGCTGGCCTCGTCGGCCAGCAGATCCGCGCACAGCTGTAGGTGCGGGCCGACGGCCGGATCGTCGGGGTGGGTGTAGCCGCGGGCGGCCACGAGCGTGCGCAGCCGCGCCCAGCGGGCGGCTGCGTCCGGGTGCCCCCGCTCCTCCAACGCCCTCGCCTCGAGGATGAGTTCGGGCAGGGAGTCGGGGACGGCGGCGGCCGTGCGGGCGGCGGGCGCGGCGACCGGGGCGACCGGGACCGCGTCGTCGAGGCGGCGGGGGCGCAGGGTCAGTTCCAGCGTGTCCAGGAGCGGGGCACGGTCGAGGCGGGCCCTGCGGCGGTCGGCGTGGAGCGTGGTTCCGTTGCGGGCGTCGAAGCGGGCGGCGATGTCGTCGGCGCGGCCGCGCACCTCCGCGCGCAGGCCGGCCACCGTCCAGGTGCGGCCCGCGTACCCGGCGGCGGGCAGTTCGCCGTGGCCGAGGAGCTCGACGCGCCGGAGGAGGACCTCGACGCCGGTGAGGAAGCCCAGCAGGTCCAGCGGCGAGTCGACCTCGTCGAACAGGCTGCGGTTCTCGGCGAGCAGTTCCAGGCCGCGTGCCTCGTTGCCGGTCAGCGCGCAGAACTCCAGGTGCCGGCCGACCTCCTGGGACATCGAGGGGTTGCGGCGGCAGCTGCGATAGCCGGCGAGGTGCAGTTCGCGGGCGCGGCCGGTGCGCAGCAGGGGCAGCAGCGCGTACGAGACGGAGCGGGCGGGCTCCTCCTGGCAGGATTCCTTCCCGGCCTCCGCACCCTTTCCGAACAGCCTGCCCAACATGCCGCGCCCTCCCCTGGTCCCGCGTGATCATCCGGTGCAGCATAAGCGCCACCACCGACACCTTTTCCACAGGGTTTTCACCGGCGCTTCACGGCATGGAGCCCGGTGCGGGGCGAGCGCTTCCAGGCCGACGATATTGCGATATCGACGGCTCGCGGACCTGATCCGCAGGATCGCCGGTGGCATCGAGTGTCAGCGTCAAGCCCTGGCTTGCTGACCGGCAACCCTCCTCCGCGAGGGGGTGCTCCAGGTGAAAGCCCGGCAGGGTCGACGATCCTGCAAGCGCGTGGCCTTGGCAGCGGGGCCTGAGAGGGGAGGACCACGATGCGGCTCAACACCGAGCCGATCCGGGAACGCGCTCGTCGCCCGCCCGTCCCTCGCCCGCCCTCAACGCGCCTTCGGCGAAAGGACGTTGAGAGGATCCCCTCAAGGGTTTCTTAGTTTAGGCTAACCTAATAAACCCGGAAGGCGCTGATCCGCAGGCGCGCCGTGCGACGGACGCCGTGTTGCGCGATCTGCTTCTGCGCCGCGGACGGCGCCAGGCGTGACCGTATGACCGTCGACCTGGGCCTGCCCGAAAGGCTGCGCCCGTCCATGAATGGAGTGGCTCCGTGACCGTGACCGCCGCCCGGGAATCCCTCGGGCCGTCTCCCTGGCCGCCGGAACTGCGCGGCAGCGTGGTCGTCGTCAAGTACGGCGGCAACGCGATGGTGGACGCGAGCCTCCAGCGCACGTTCGCCGAGGACGTCGTGGAACTGTGGCGGGCGGGACTGCGTCCGGTCGTCGTGCACGGCGGGGGGCCCCAGATCAGCGCCATGCTGGACCGTCTCGGGCTGGAGGTCCGCTTCGAGGCGGGGCTGCGCGTGACCACTGCGGAGACCATGGAGGTGGTGCGCATGGTGCTGACCGGGCGGGTGCAGCGGGAGTTGGTCGGCTGCATCAACGCCCATGGCCCCTTCGCCGTGGGCATGACGGGCGAGGACGCGCACACGATGACCGCGCGACGGCGGCCGGCCTGGGTGGACGGCCGGGCGGTGGACATCGGCCTCGTCGGCGACATCGTGGACGTGAACCCGGACACCGTGCGCGCCCTGCTGGACCAGGGGCGCATCCCGGTGCTCTCGCCGGTGGCCCGCGGCACGGCCGGCGAGGTCTACAACGTCAACGCCGATCTCGCGGCGTCCGCGCTGGCCACGGCGCTCGACGCCGAGCGGCTCGTGGTCCTCACCGACGTGGCGGGGCTGTACGCCGACTGGCCGCACAGCACGGAGGTGGTCGAGCGGCTGACCGCCACCGAGCTGGACGAGATGCTGCCGGGGCTGGCGAGCGGCATGCTGCCGAAGATGGAGGGCTGCCTGCGGGCCGTCCGGTCCGGGGTCCGCAAGGCGCACGTCCTCGACGGCCGGGAACCCCACGCACTGCTGCGGGGGCTCCTCGACCGGACCTGCCCCGGCACGACGGTGGTCCCGGACGGCGAGACGGACCGGCCGTGACGGACCGGCCGTGACGGACCAGATCTGATCTCAGGCCGTGACCGACGTGAGCGTTCCCCGGTTGCCGACTCTCACAGGAACCGGGCCAGCACCCGGGCCCCGCGGCGCGGGTCCAGGGACCTGGTCCAGGCGGGCGGCGCCGTGCGCGGGGACGCCGGGGTGAACCCGTGGCGCAGGAAGAGCCCGCCGCTGCCCACGGTGGCCGTGTACAGAGCCGTCAGCGACTGCGCGCCGGCCCGGGCGAGGACCGCGGTCATGAGCCGTGCGCCCACCCCGTTCCCCTGCCGGTGGCCCGCCACGCAGAAGTTGTACAGCACGCCGACGGGGCCGTGGCCGTTCGCCAGGGAGGCCGCGTGGACACGCAGGGCGACACAGCCGTCGAGCGTGCCGTCGGCGGCCTCCGCCACGAGGAACTCGGCCGCCTGACGGACGTACAGCGAGGCGGGACGCTCGCGCAGGGCTCCCGAGCGGACGAACGGCCGGGACAGGGCCGCGAGCGCGGCGGCGTCGTCCTGGCGTGCGGAGCGCACGCGCAGGACGGACGACACCGCCGCGGCCGGGAACGGGACGGGGTGGGGGGTGAGCATGGTTCTTCTCCGGGCAAGGGCCTCGATGCGGCGGGTCAGGCGTCCTTGGACGCCGCGAGGGAACGGGGCCGCAGGTCGGTCCAGTTGGCCTCGACGTGGTCCAGGCACGCGGCCCGGGTGTTCTCCTCGAAGTCGACGGTCCACCCTCCGGGCACTTCGGCGAAGGACGGCCAAAGCGAGTGCTGGCCCTCGTGGTTGACCAGGACCAGGAAACGACCTTCGCTGTCGTCGAAGGGGTTGGTGCTCATGTGCGGTGCCTCCTCGTAACGCCATTCTTAGGTTAGGCTCGCCTAATTAAGATGAGCCTAGCGTTTCCCGCTCCCCTCTCACAAGGAGACGTTCATGCGCCCCCCGGCCGACATGGATGCCGAGACAGCCGACTCCTTCGCCGCGTTCGGACTGCCCGGCGAACCCGGCAGCGACGAGTTCTGGGCCGCGGCGGGGACACCCGCGTCGGCGCCGGCCCCCGGCGGCGGTTGGCTGACCCTGTTCCTGTGGCGCGGATCTCAGGCGAGCATCGGCTTCGAGGACGGCTCCGCGTCGGTCCCGCTGCGCCGGTGGCGCGACACGGACTGCTGGTACGCCGAGGTGCCCATGCCCGAACGGCGGTGGACGACCTACCAGTTCCTCGTGGACGACACCGCCTGCGCCGACCCGCTGAACCCGGTCGGTGCGGGCGGTGACCGGTCCATCGCCGCGACCCCGGACGCCCCCGCCCAGCCGCACTGGCCCGTCGTCGGCGCCGAGGACGTCCTGCCCGTCCCGCGCACCCGCATCCGCTGGAACAGCGAACGGCTCGGCGGACGGCGGACCGTGCGCGTCCACCCGGCGGGCGGCGGCGGACCCGTGGTCCTGCTGCTCGACGGGGACGACTGGCTGTATCTGCACCCGGCGATGACCGCCTTCGACTCGGCCGTCGCCGCCGGCGACCTGCCTCCGGTCACCCTCGTCTTCCTCCCGAGCAAGGACCGGCGGGTCGAGTTCGCGTGCCGGCCCGAGCTGTGGGAGGCGGTCCGGGACGAACTGCTGCCACTGGTGGCGGAGTCCGGCGTACCCGCCGACCTGGACCGGCTGGTGGTCGCCGGGCAGAGCCTCGGCGGGCTCGGCGCGCTGTACGCTGCGCTGGCCTTTCCGGAGCTGGTGTCGCGCGTCGCCTGTCAGTCGGGGTCGTTCTGGTGGACGCCCGACGCGATGGATCTGCCGGATCCGTTGCGCGACGGGCCCGTCGGGGGCACCCTCGCCGCGCGGCTGCGGGAGGGCGCCGATCTGTCCGGGTCGCGGATCGCGTTCGACGTGGGCGAGCACGAGGCGGGCATGCTGCCCCACTGTGCGGTGGTGGAGGGCCTCGTCGAGAAGGCCGGTGCGACCGTGCACGTTTCGCGGTCCCCTGCGGGACATGACCGGGTGGGGTGGCGGCATGCCTTGTTGAGGGACGTCGGGTGGGTTCTCGAGGGGCAGTGATCTGTCTGCGGGTCGGTGGGGGCTGGTCGCGCCCACGCGGCGGAGCCGCAGATGTGACAGCCCCGCGCCCCTGTGGGGGGCGCGTCCTCGCCGGGGGCCCTCAGTAGGTCAACGCGCCACCGCCGCGCAGTAGTCCTCGTCCGTGGCCAGGAGGTTGCGGTGGGTGTCCTCTGCTGCGATGACGCCGTCGTCCAGGACCAACACCCGGTCGGCGGCGTCCAGCAGGGCCGGGCTGCTGGTGATGACGACGGTGGTGCGGCCCCGGCGCAGCTTCGCGACGTTGCGGGCGATGAGCTGCTCGGTGACCGCGTCCACGGCGGTCGTCGGGTCGTGCAGGACGAGCACGTCGGTGTCGGCCGCCAACGCGCGGGCCAGGGAGAGCCGTTGGCGCTGGCCCCCGGAGAGGTTCGCGCCGCGGTCGCGGACGGCGTAGTCGAGGCCGTCCCGGTGCAGGGCGACGACGTCGGTCAGCATGGACGCCTCGACGGCCTCGGGGACGCTCCGGCTGGTGCCCGAGGGGTCGATGTTGGTGCGCAGGGTGCCCGCGAAGATCTCCCCGTCGTAGGGGTTCACCAACAGGTGCGCGCGGACCGCCTCGACCGACAGGTCCGCCAGCTCCTGCCCGCTGACCCGCACCACGCCCTCGTACGCGTCCGGCGGGACGTTCACCGCGAGGATCGACGCGAGGTCGGCCGCCGCGCCCGGCTGGTAGGCGGCGATCGCCACGAACTCGCCGGCGGACACCTGGAGCTTCAGCTTGCGCAGCGACCCGTGCCGGACGCCGTCGATCTCCAGGTCCCCGCCCGCGGCCGGGCGCTCCGGTCCCGGGGTCGTCACCGGCGGGGCGGTCAGCACCAGCGCCATCCGCTCGGCCGACGCGCGCGCGATCATCACGTACTTGGGCATCTCGGAGAACAGTTTGAGCGGCTCCATGATGAACTGCGCCAGGCCGACGGCCATGACGAGCTCCCCGATGGTGATCTCGCCGCCGAACGCCAGCCAGCCCGCCGTGAGGGTCACGGCGGCGGCCAGGACGGCGTTGAGGGCCAGCGCGGTGCCCGCGTACACGCCGTTCACCTTGGCGACGGTGATCGCCTGGTGCTTCGCCTCCGCGCTGACCTTCCGGTACGACCGGAACGCCGCGTGGTTGCCGCCGAAGCCGTGCAGCGGGCGCAGGCCGATGATCAGATCGGCGACCTTCGCGCCCGCCCGCGCCACCCGGGCCTGCTGTTCCTGGGTGCCGGCGCCGATCCGCTTGGACATCACGCTGAGGATCGACAGGATCGCGACGGTTCCCACGATCACCAACGCGCCGAGCCGGAGGTCGGCCAGGCCCAGTGCCACCGCCGCGACCACCACCGCGACCAGGGAGCTGATCAGCAGCGGCACCACCTCGATGATGTCGGCGGTCTGGTCGGCGTCCTCGGTGGCGATGGTCAGCACCTCGCCGGACTTGAGGTCCATGTCCCGGGCCACCGGCTGGAGGCCGCAGGCGGCGACCTTCACCCGCCAGCGGTGCGCCTCGGTCGTGTTGGCCTTCTGCAGGATGCGCATGCCGAACCGCCACGACAGCGACACGGTCGTGATGATCACGGCGAGCGCGCCGATCGACACCGCGAGCGCGCCGAGGTTCCGGTCGCCCTGCATGGTGTGTTCGACGATCAGGCCGAGCGCGATGGGAAAGGCGGTCTCACCGGCCTGGTAGAGGCCCATGAGGACGGTGCCCCAGACCATGGCGCCGACGTTGCGGCGCAGAGCGGACCGGACGATGTCGGACCCCGGTCGGGGCCGCTGCGTGTCAGGAGTTGTCATCGAGATGGCGGGCAATCGCTTCCGGGGTTCGCAGGGTGAACAGATCACGGATGGTGATGACAGGACCGTACTCGCGGCGGAGCAGCCCGTTCAGCCGCACCGCCAGCATGGAGTGGCCGCCGAGGGACACGAAGTCGCTCACCGCGCTCACCTCGTCGTCGTCCAGGTCGAGTGCCTCGGCGAAGAACTCGCAGACCACGGTCTCGGTCTCGGTCCGCGGGCCGCGCTCCCCCGCCGTCGTCAGCGCGCCGAGCGGCTTGGCCTCCGGCAACGCCTTGGTGTCAGCCTTCCCGTTCACGGTGAGCGGGATGCCGTCGACCTGGGCGTAGTGCGTCGGGCGCAGGAAGTCCGGCAGCGCGGCGCCCACTTCGGCGGCGACGGCGGCGGGCTCGGCGCCGTCGAGGACGAGATAGGCGGCCAGCCGGTACGAGCCGTCGACCTGCGGGTCGGGCTGGGCGACGGCGGCGACGAAGCGCACCGCCGGGTGCGCCGCGAACGCGGCCTCCACCTCGCCCAGTTCGACCCGGTGGCCCCGGATCTTGACCTGCTGGTCGGTGCGGCCGAGGTAGAGCAGGTTTCCGTCGGGCCGGCGCACCACCAGGTCCCCGGTGCGGTACATGCGCTCGCCGGGCTCGCCGAACGGGCAGGCGACGAAGCGGTGCGCGGTCTGGGCCGGCTGGCCGAGGTAGCCGCGCGCGATGCCGATGCCGGACACGTACAGCTCGCCGGGCACCCCGTCGGGCAGGGGGCGCAGCCAGGGGTCGAGGACGTACACGTCGGTGTTGTCGATCGCGACGCCGACCACCGGGTCCTGGCACTCGAAGGTGCCGACGCCGAGGGTGTTGATGGTGTACTCGGTGGGCCCGTAGAGGTTGTAGCCGACGGTGCCCTCGGTCTCGGCGAGCCGCTGCCACAGGGTCGGGGTGACGGCCTCGCCGCCCAGCAGGACCAGCGCCGGGCGACGCGCCGGGTTGTCCAACAGGCCCTCGGCGACGAGCTGTTGGGCGTAGGTCGGGGTCACGTTGATGACGTCGACGCCGTGTTCGAGGCAGTACTCGACCAGCCGGGGCGCGTCCCGGCGCAACTCCTCGTCGCAGATGTGGACCTCATGCCCGTCGGCGAGCCAGAGCAGTTCCTCCCATGACATGTCGAAGGCGAACGACACGGTGTGCGCGATCCGGAAGATCCGGTGGCCGTGGTCGGCCAGCACCGGTTCGAAGATCCGGCGCTGATGGTTGATCAGCATGTTGGTGAGCCCGGCGTACTCGGTCACCACTCCCTTGGGCTTCCCGGTCGAGCCGGAGGTGTAGATCGTGTACGCGGGGTGCCGCAGCCGGTCCGGGTCGTCCGGCGCGAACGTCACATACGGTTCGGCGTCGGGCAGCGGGCGGTCCAGTTCGATGAGGTCGCCGGTCAGCCTCGGCGACACGGCGCTCACGGTGAGGGTGACGTCCGGGCGGGCGTCCTCGACGATCGCGGCGATCCGCTCGTCCGGGTGGTCCAGCTCCAGCGGCACGTACGCGGCGCCGACGCGCAGCACGGCGAACAGCGCCACGATCCAGTCGAGGGAGCGCGGGATCGCGAGGCCCACGTTGGTCTCGGGGCCGATGCCGCGCCGGGCGAGCACGCCCGCCACCGCCCGGCTGCGGTCCCGGAGTCGGCCGAAGGTCATGGTCGAGCCGTGGGCGACGAGGGCGACCCGCTCCGGGTCGCGGTCCGCGGCCAGGTCGAAGCGGTCGACGACGGTGTCGGTGCCGACATCCGTGCGCTCGGCGGGCTCGGGCTGCGGCGCCAGGCCCCGCAGCGCGCCGACCGGGCCGGTCGAGCGGGCCAGGTCCTCGAGCACGCGCAGGTAGTCGTCGAGGAGCCGGCGGGCGTTCGCGGTGTCCTCGTCGCGGTACTCCAGCTTGACCGTGAGCCGGTCGCCGGGCGTGACGACCCAGGTGAACGGGTAGTGCGTGGAGTCGTCGGCCTTCACCGAGGTGATGCCGTGCCGGGCGTTCATCTCGGCGAACGCGTCCATGTCCAGGAAGTTCTGGAGCACGAACAGGTTGTCGAACAGCGCGTCGTGCCCGCTGGCCCGCTGGATCTCGCCGAGCCCGAGGTGCTCGTGCTCCATCGCCTCGACCCGGGCCGCCTGCACGGCGAGCAGATACTCCCGGACGGTGTCTTCGGGCCGGGCCCGCGTCCACTGCGGGACGGTGTTGAGCAGCACGCCGACGACGCCGTCCAGGCCGTCGCCGTCCCGGCCGGAGACGGTCACCCCGAACACGGCGTCGCCGCGGCCCGTGTGGGCGCCCAGCAGCAGGCCGAACCCGCCGGTCAGCACCGAGTTCAGCGTGACGCCGTGCACGCGGGCGGCTTCCCGCAGCAGTTCGGACTGCTCGGCGGTCAGCGTGTGCACGAGCGCGCTCGGCAGGTCGTCGGAGAGGGCCGGCGCGGGTCCGGCGAGCAGTGTCGGGCCGGGGAGGGCGGCCAGATGCTCCGCCCAGAAGCGTTCCGCTGCGGAGGCGTCCTCGGCGTCGAGCTCCCGGGCGTAGTCCTCGAAGCTCGGTGTGGCGGGGGCCGCGTCCCAGGGCTCGCCGGCGAGGACGGCCTCGTAGGCGTCGAACAGGTCGCGCAGCACGATCTCGCGCGACCAGCCGTCCCACAGCAGCAGGTGGTAGCTGAGCAGCAGGCCGTCGCGGCCGTCGGGCAGACGGACCACGGTCGGCCGGATCAGCGGCGGTTCACCGGGGTCGAATCCCGTGTCGCGGTCGCGGGCGCGCAGCTCTTCGACCTCCGCGTCCGTCGCCGGCTCGACCGTGCGGACGTAGACCCGCCGGCCCGCCGAGAGGACCTGGACCGGGTTGCCGTCGTCGTCGGTGGTGAAGCCGGCGCCCACGACCGGGTGCCGGGCGATCACCCGCGCCAGCGCCTCGGCCAGGGCGTCGGTGTCCAGGCGCCGGTCGAAGGTGAACCAGCTCTGCGCGACGTAGTGTCCGGCCGAGCCGGCCATCTGGGCCTGGAAGAACAGGCCGCGCTGGAGCGGGGTGACCGGCGCCGTGCGTTCGGCCGTGGCGGAGACGTCCGCGATGCCTTCCAGGGCACCGCGCCAGTGCTCGGTGATCTCGTCGGGGATGCCCTCGGCGAGCGTGAACGCCGTGTGCAGGCTGCCGGTCGCCGCGTCGATCCACGCGTTGACCTCGACGGCGTACGGGCTGCCCTGGTCGCCGCCGGTGAGGTGCAGTGCCTGGGACTCGCTGCCCCGGCCGAGGTAGTTGAACAGCACCTGCGGGCGGGCGGTCAGCAGCGGGGCGGTCTGCGGGTTGAGGTACCGGAGTCGGCCGTAGGCGACGTGCCCGCGCTCGTCCGGCTGACGTTCGACGACCTCGCGGGCCGCCGCGACGGGGTCGGTGTGCGCGGAGAGCCGCACGGGCGCGATGGAGGTGAACCAGCCGACCGTGCGGGTGTAGTCGTGCTGTTCGAGGACCGGGACCCGGCCGTGCCGCTCCAGCTCGATCGCGAGATCGGTGGGCGCCGGCTGGATCCGGGTCAGCGCGGTGCGCAGGGCGCCGCACAGCAGCTCGGTGAGCCCGACGCCGAGCGCGGCGGGCGCGGTCCGTGTCACCCGGTCGCTGACGTCGGGCGCGAGCACGACGGTTCTCTCGCGCAGCCCCTCGACCGCGGGCAGCAGCGCGGGCGCCCGGAGCGTGTCGACCCAGTGCCGGAGGTCGTCGACGTCCTGCGCGGACCGGAGCGTCAGCGCTTCGGCGTACTCGGCGTAGGAGGTGGTCGGCGGCGGCAGGGCCGCCCCGGTCAGGGCGGTGGCCAGGTCGTCGAGGAGGACCAGCCAGGACACCGAGTCGACGGCGAGATGGTGCACGGTGACCACCAGGGTCCGGCTCGCCTCCAGCCAGGAGAACGCGACGACGTCCCCGGCCTCGGGATCGAGCCGCCCGGCGGCCTCGTTCGCCGCGGCCGTCGCGTCGGTCGTCTCCGGTCGCACGACACTGACCTCGCCGGTCGCCGGTTCGGTGCGCAGGGCCCACACCCCGTGCTCGACGCGCAGCCGCAGCCGCAGGGCCGGGTGGGCGGCCACGACGGCGGTCGCGGCGCGCTCGACGTCGGCGAAGGCGGTGCCCTCGCCGACCGTCAGCGTCCTGGCCTGGGCGAACCGGTCGAGCGAGCCGCCCAGTTCGCGCTGGCGCAGGATGATCGGGGTCGGCGTCAGCGGGCCGTCCTCGTGGCGGGCGGGCGCGGAGACCACGGGCTGCGGGGTACTCGTGCCGAGCTGTTCGGCGAGCGCGCGAGGCGTCCGGAACAGGAACACGTCCCGGGGCGCGATCGGCAGGCCGAGCGCCCTGGCCCGGTTGACGACGGTGATGGCGACGATGCTGTCGCCTCCGGCGCGGAAGAAGTCGGTGTCGGCGTCGGCGTCGGCGTCGGAGCCGGGCAGGGTGTCGGCGAAGACGGCGACCAACGCGGAGAGCGCGGAGTCGTTCGCGGCCGCCGGGACGTCGTCCGGCGCCTGTGCGGCACTCTGTACGAGCGCCTTGCGGTCCAGCTTGCCGTTGACCGTCAGCGGCAGGGCGTCGACGAGAAGGACCCGGCCCGGCACCATGTGCGCGGGCAGCTTCGCCGAGAGCAGGCCGGTGAGGTCGGCGGGCACGCGGCCCACGATGTGGGCGACCAGGTGATCGCCGCTGTCGGCCACGGTGACGGCGACGTCGACCACTGCGTCGAGTTCCCGGACCGCGGCCTCCACCTCGCTGGGCTCGATGCGGAAGCCCTTGAGTTGGACCTGGTCGTCGGCGCGGCCGGCGAACTCCAGCTCGCCGTCGAGGGTACGGCGGGCGAGGTCGCCCGTGTGGTACATGCGGGAGCCGTCGCCCGCGAACGGGTCGGCCACGAACCGGCCGGCGGTGAGCCCGGGCCGGCCCAGGTAGCCGAGCGACACCTGGTCGCCGGCCACGTAGATCGCGCCCACCCGGCCCGGCGGCACCGGCCGGAGGCGGTCGTCGAGCAGGTAGGTGACCAGGCCCGGGATCGGACCGCCGATCGGGCTGACGTCGTCGCCGAGGGCGAAGTCCTCGTCGGTCAGCACCCGGTGGGTGACATGGACCGTGGTCTCGGTGATGCCGTACATGTTGACCAGCTCGGGCCGGACCGTGCCATGGCGTTCGACCCAGCCGCGCAGCCGCCCGAGGTCGAGCGCCTCGCCGCCGAAGATGATCCGGCGCAGTGCGGTGGCGGACCGGCCGGCATGCCGGTCCGCCTCGATGAACTGGTAGAACGCCGACGGGGTCTGGTTGAGCACGGTCACCCCGCGCTCGCGGACCAGCCGGTGGAAATCGACCGGGGAGCGGGTCAGCCCGTACTCGGGCACCAGCAGCTCGCCGCCGTGGGCCAGCGCGCCCCACAGCTCCCAGACCGCGAAGTCGAAGGAGAAGGAGTGGAACTGGACCCACACGTCCTGCGGGCCGAAGTCCATGTCCGGCCGGGTGCCCGCGAGCAGCGACACCACGCTGGAGTGCGGGACCACGACGCCCTTGGGCCGGCCGGTCGATCCGGACGTGTAGATCACGTACGCGGGGTCGTGCGGGCCGACCTCGGGCTCGGTGCCGGCAGCCTGCGGCAGCTCCTCCCCCTGGACGAGCACGCGCGCCGAGACGCCCGCCCGGGCCAGCAGCCCGGTGAAGCGGTCGCGCTGCTCGCGCTCCACGAGAACGACCTGCGGGGCCGCGTCGGCGAGGATGTACTCCAGCCGCTCGTCCGGGTACGCCAGGTCCAGCGGCACGTACGCGCCGCCCGCGGTGACGATCGCGACCAGGGCGACGACCTGTTCGAGGGAGCGCGGGACGGCGACGGCGACCCGCTTGCCCGGCCGGACCCCGGCCGCGCGCAGCATCGAGGCCGACTCGTCCTTCGCGTCGGCCAGTTCGCCGTAGGTCAGGGACCGGGTGGCGCCGTCGAGGGCGCACTGGGTGACGGCGGTGGCGGCGGGGTCGCGGTGCGCGGCGGCGTCGAACAGCGCGCCCAGGGTCGTCGGGGCGGCCTGCTCGGGGCGCCGGGCCCGCTCCGGCGCGAGCTCGTCGACCAGGGCCTCGGGCCGGGCGAGCAGGCCGGTGAGGGTCGCGGTGAACGTGTCCAGGATCGTCCGGGCACTCGACTCCCGCAGCAGTTCGCCGTCGTAGATCAGGTTGAAGCGCGGACGGCCGTCGAGCGCGCGCTCCACGACGAGGGTCAACGGGTAGTGCGGAGCGCCCTCGTTGACGATGTCGGCGATGACCAGTGTGTCGCCGGGCCGCCGCAGACCGGCCACGTCGGTCGCGACGTCGAACACCACCAGGGTGTCGAACAGTGAGCCGGCGCCGGTCCGGCGGCCGATCCGCGCCAGCGAGACATGCTGGTGCGGCAGGACCGCGCTCTGGTGCTCGCGCACCGCGGCGAGGAGGTCGGAGGATGTGGTGGTGGTGGCCCAACGGGCGCGCACGGGGATCGTGTTGATGAACAGACCCACCATGTCCCCGATGCCGGGCACCTCCGCGTCGCGTCCGGAGACCGTGGAGCCGAACACCACGTCACGGCCGTGCAGGAGGCCGCCCAGGGTCACCGCCCAGGCGCTGTGCACGGCCACGCTCAGCGGCACGCCGGCCTCGCGGACGGCCGCGTCGATGTCGTCGCCCGGCTCCACCGCGATGTCGGTGAAGCGGTCGGACGGGGTGTGTCCTTCGGCGACCAGCGAGGGGCCGGGCAGTCCGGCGAGCTGTTCGCCCCAGACCCGGTCGCTCTCGTCGTCGTCGAGTTCGGCGAGCCGGCGCACATAGTCGGGGAAGCCGCCGAGCGGGTACACCGTCCCCGGCGCGTGGTATTCGGCGAGCAGGGCGCGGAGCATCGGCGGCACCGACCAGCCGTCGGCGATGATGTGGTGGACGGTCTGCACCAGGATGTTGCGGCCGATGCCGGCGCGGATGAGCGTGTAGCGCATCAACGGGCCGGTGGCCAGGTCGAATCCGGCGCGGCGGTCGCGCTCGGCGTACTCGCGTATCTCGGCGTCGGTGACGCCGGGGCGGTCCAGCGTGGTGAAGGGGGCCTTCACCCCGCTCTCCAGGACGGAGACCACGCGGCCGTCGGCGAGGGCCGTGAAGCGGGCGGCCAGGTTGGGGTACAGGGCGAGCAGCCGGGTGGCGGCCGCGGCGAGCCGGTGGGCGTCCACCTCACCGCCCAGCGTGAGCAGTTGCTGCTCGACGTAGGCGCCGGCCGAGTCGTCGTCGAAGACCGAGTGGAAGTACAGGCCTTCCTGGAGCGGGGTCAGCGGCAGGACGTCCCGCAGCGCCGGGCCGTCCAGGTCGTCGACGTCGGCCTGGGTGAGGGGCACCGCGGCGAAGTCGCTGGGCGAGTGGCCGCCTTCCTCCAGCGCGGCCAGGCCTGCCAGGGCCTCCCGGAAGTAGGCGCCGACCGTGGCGATGTCCTCGTCGGTGAACATCGCGTCGGGCCAGGAGACGGTGGTGACCAGCTCGTATCCGCCGGTGGCGGCGGGTTCGGCGATCGCGTTGAACTCCAGGGCGCGCGGCAGGCGCATCCTCGGGTCGCGCTTCTCGCCCAACTGTCCCGTCGTACCGGCGAGTTGCCAGTGCTCGGAGGAGCCGGCGTCGAAGCGGCCCAGGTAGTTGAAGAGCACCTGCGGCGCCGGGGCGTCGAACTCGGTCTGGGTCAGGTAGCGCAGGGCGCCGTAGGAGACGCCGTTGTCGGGCACCCGGGCGAGGTCTTCCTTGACGGCCTTGAGCGCGGCGGCCAGGTACGCGGGGGCGGTGAGGTCGGGGGCCGCGCCGGGGTCCACGGCGACCGGGAAGAGGGTGGTGAACCAGCCCACGGTGCGCGAGAGTTCGGGTTCGAAGCCGACGGCGTCCGCGACGAACTGTCCTTCGCGGCCGTGGCCTTCGAGCTCGATGTGCGCGAACGTCTGGTCCTGGCCGAGGTCGCGGCGCCAGCGGGCGAGAGTGACGGCGAGCGCCGTCAGCAGGACGTCGTTGACGCCCGCGTGGAACTTCGCGGGGATCGTGCCGAGCAGCGCGGCCGTGATGTCGGGGCCGACGGAGACGGTTTGCACCCGTTCCCGGGCGACGGTGTCGGCCTCGGACAGCGCGCGTCTGCCGACCGGTTGGTCCGTTCCCGGCAGGGGACGCCAGAAGTAGGCGCTGTCCGCGTCGAACGCGGCGCGTTCCAGCGCCTGCGTCCAGCGCCGGAACGACGTGCCGACCGGGGGCAGTTCGATCGGCGCGCCGGCGGCGGACTGCCGCCAGGCCGTGGCCAGATCGTCCATCAGGACCCGCCAGGAGACGCCGTCGATCACCACGTGGTGGACGACCACGACCAGTTGCCGGGCCTGGCGTCGCCAGACGGCACGCAGCATCGCGCCGTCCGTCGGGTCCAGTCCGTCGGTGGCGAGGGCGACGCACTCGTCGAGCGGCCGGTCGCTCTCCTGCCAGAGCTCGGCGGTCGGGCCCGGCTCGGGGATGTCGAAGCTCCAGCGGTCGCCGCGCACCAGACGGGCGCGCAGCATGTCGTGCCGGCCGAGGACGGCGGCGAGGATCTCGTCGAGGGCGTCGGCGGTCAGCCCGGGCGGGGTGTTCAGCACGACCGACTGCACGAAGCCACGAATCGCGTCGGTGGTCTCGCCGAGCCACTGCACGATGGGCGATCCCACGACGGAGCCGGTCGGCACATCGGCGTGGTCGACCGTGGAGACGTCCTCCCGGCCGGCCACCGCCGCCAGCGCCCCGACGACGCTGTGGGTGAAGATCTGCCGTGCCGTGACATGGAGACCCGCCTCGCGCAGGGCGCTGAGCAGCGAGATCGCCAGGATGCTGTCGCCGCCGAGGCGGAAGATGTCCTGGTCGACGCCGACCTCGTCCAGCCGCAGCACCGCCGCGACCGCCGCGCACACGATGCGCTCGTTCTCGGTGCCGGGCGGGACGATCGTGCCGGTGACCACCACGGGCTCGGGGAGCGCGTTGCGGTCGAGCTTGCCGTTCGCGGTGAGCGGGAACTCCGTCAGCACGACGATGTGGGTGGGCACCATGTACTCCACCATGTGCTCGACGGCCCACGCCTTGACGTCGTCCGCGCCCAGGTCCGCGTTGCCGGCGGCCGGGATCACATAGCCCACGAGGTAGGTGCCGCCCGCCGAGTTCTTCTTCGCGACGACGCAGGTGTGCCGCACTCCGGGGTGTTCGGCGAGGCCGACCTCGACGTCCTCGATCTCCAGGCGCATGCCGCGGATCTTGATCTGGTTGTCGGCGCGGCCGAGGAAGTCCAGCGAGCCGTCGGGGGCGAACCGCGCCAGGTCACCGGTCCGGTAGAGCCGGGAGCCGTCGTCGGCGAAGGGGTTCGCGACGAACCGGGACGCGGTCAGGCCGGGCGCGTTGACATAGCCGCGCCCCAGCAGGAAGCCGCCCACGTACAGCTCGCCGCCGACCCCGACGGGGACCGGGCGCAGTTCGTCGTCCAGGACGTACAGCTGGGTGTTGGGGTTGGCCTTGCCGATGGAGGTCGACAGGCGTTCCGCCGCCCCCCGGTAGATGACGTGCGAGACGCCGATCGTCGTCTCGGCCGGGCCGTAGCCGTGGTACATGGGGATGTCGAGCCGGGTGCGGAACCGTTCGTACAGCTCCGGGGTCAGCACCTCGCCGCCGCACCACACGTGCCGCAGGCTGTCCAGCCGTCCGGAGTCGCCGGCGATCTCCAGCAGCACGTCCAGCATGGACGACACCAGGTAGGTGAAGGTGACGCGCTGTTCGGCGATGACGCTCAGCAGATGGTGCGGGTCGCGTTCGCCGCCGGGCCGCAGGACGACCAGCCGGCCGCCGCTGACCAGCGGCAGGAAGATCTCGTTGATGGAGATGTCGAAGGAGAGCGGCGCCTTGAACAGGGAGGCGTCGTCGTGGCCGAAGCGCAGGATCTCGTCGACCTGCCAGAGCAGGCGCTCGCTGATCGCCTCGTGCCGGATCATCGCGCCCTTGGGCCGCCCGGTCGAACCGGACGTGAAGATCACGTACGCCAGCGCGTCGCCGGGGACGGCGACTTCGGGGGCCGTTGCCGGGTAGGCGCCGAACTTCCAGTCGCCGAGGTCCACGGCGACGGCTTCCGGTTCCTCCGGGGCGTGCTCGCCCGAGTCGTTGAGCTGGACGACGACGCGGGCGTCCTCGATGACGACGGCGCGGCGGGCGGCCGGCCAGTGCGGGTCGAGCGGCACGAAGGCGCACCCGGCCTGGAGCACGCCGAGCAGGCCGATCACCATGTCGGCGGAGCGGCCGAGCGAGATGCCGACGACCTGTTCGGCGGTGAGTCCGCGGTCGATGAGACGGTGGGCCAACTGAGCGGCGTGTTCGGCTGTCTGACGATATGTCAGTGAGCGGTGCTCGTCGACGACGGCGACGGCGTCCGGCCGGGTCCGCGCCTGCTCGCGGAACAGCTCCACGACGGTCGGGCGGACCCGGTCGGCGTGGGTGTCGTTCCAGCCGGTCAGGGCTTCGAGCCGCGCGGTCACGTCGGACGGGCCGATGGCGCCGAGGGGCCGGTCGGGGAAGTCGGCCAGGTCGTCGAGGGCGAGTTGCGCCTCGGCGAGGTCGACGCCGTCCGGGACGGCGATGCTGCGGCCGGCCGCGTCGGTTTCCCAACCGCCGGGCCCGGCACCGCCGTTGTCGACCCAGCCGAGGACATCGGCGAACAGCGTGCCGGGGGCGAGGTCGATGCCGTCGGGGCTGCGGCCAGTGGCCCAGTACGACAGCCCGATGGCACACGCTTCGGCGATGGTCCTGTCGGAGAAGTCGCCGGTACGCCGGCGTACGTCGGCCAGGCGCGTGGGAGAAAGCAGTGCAACGCGCGCGCGGGGTTCCCTCATCGAAGACTCAGCATCCCTTCCATGGTATGAAAGTTAGCCTAACCTAAATTAGGGTTGCCTAACCAGGTCTCCGGCTACCCTCTCGCCACGCCCGCCACAGTCGTGCGTACCGGCCGCCCAGCGCGACCAACTCCTCGTGCGTTCCCTGCTCCACGACGCGCCCCGCGTCCAGCACGGCGATCCGGTCGGCCGCCATCGCCTGGGTCAGCCGGTGCGCCACGAACAACGTGGTCCGGCCCGCGCACGCGGCGAGCACCGCCCGCTCCAGCTCGGCCGCGCCCTCGCTGCCCGCCTCGGCGGTCGACTCGTCGAGCACCACCACCGGAGACCCGGCCAGCACCAGGCGGGCCAGGGCGATCTGGGCGACCTTGGTGCCGTCCAGGCGCTCGCCGCCCTCACCGACCATGGTGTCGAGGCCGTCGGGCAGCGCCTCGACCCATCCGTCGGCGCCGACCGTGCGCAGGGCGTCGGTCAACTCGGCGTCGGTCGCCTTCGGCGCGGCCAGCCGCAGGTCGTCGGCGAGCGGACCGGAGAAGACATGCGTCTCCTGGGTCAGGATGCTCACCAAGGCCCGCGCCCCGGCCTCGTCCAGTTCGGCGAGGTCGGTCGAGCCGACCCGCACCGACCCGGACTCCGGGGTCCCTATGCCCGCGATCAGCGCGGCCAGGGTCGTCTTGCCCGCGCCCGTCGCCCCCACCAGCGCGAGCGAACCGCCGGCCGGGATCGTCAGATCGACGTCCCGCAGGACCGGTTCGTCGGAGTCGGGGTAACGGAACGTCAGCCCCCGCACGTTCACCGGGTGGGGCCCGGAGTCCGCCGAGGCGACGGTCGTGTCGCCCACCAGCCGGTCCTCCGCGTCCTCCCCCAGCACTCCGACCAGTCGGGTCAGGCTCGCACCCGACTTCTGCGCCTCGTCGAAGGTGAACATGATGGCGCCCAGCGGGGTGAACAGCCGGTGGAACAGCAGCGGGGCCGCCGACACCTCGCCCAGGGTGGCGGCATCGGCCTCCAGCAGGACGTACCCGACCACCAGGATAAGAACCAGCCCGATGAACTCGGCGCGGTTCTCCCGGCCGACGAACCGGCCGAAGAACCGGAACACGTCGATGCCGAGATCGCGCACCCGCTTCGACTCGACGGTGACCTTCTCGCGGAAGGCGTCCTCCAGGCGGTAGGCGCGGACCGTGTCGATCCCGTTCAGTCCGCTGATCAGCGCCTGCGCCCGGTCGGCCTGGGCCACCCGCTGCTTGCGGTAGAGCGGAGCGGACCTGGGGAGGTACCAGCGCAGGGCGAACGCGTAGGCGGGCAGTGCGCCGGCCCCCGCCAGACCCAGTCGCCAGTCCAGGCCGAACATGCCGGCCGTGGCGATGACGACCAGGACCCCGGCGGAGAACACCGTGGGGATGGCGGTGCGGATGCCCTTGGAGATGACGGCCACATCGTCCCCGACCCGGGAGAGCACGTCTCCCCGGCCGACCTGTTCGATGCGCGCGCTCGGCATCCCGAGCACGGCCCGGACGGCGCCTTCGCGCAGCCGGGCGAGCAGATCCGCGCCCAGCCGCCCGATCAGACAGGTGGACAGGGCGGTGGCCGCCGCGCCGAACAGCGCGGCGGCCACCATCAACGCGCCGATCGTGACCAGGGTCGAGCGCGGCTCGCCGCCGACCACCGAGTCGACCACCTGGCCGAGCAGCAGCACCGGGAGCACCTGGAGCGCCGCGCCGGCCACCGTGGTGAGCACGGTGGCCGCCGTCAGCCCCGGCACTTCGCGGCAGTGCGCCACGACCCATCGGGTGGCCTCGCGTCCGGTCGCCGTGCGCAGGGTCGCCGGGGCGACGCGTGTGTCGGTGGTGCTCACACCTACTCTGCCGCCGACTTGACGAGCTCGTCGATCGCGTACGGCATGGACAGCAGGGTGCCCTGGGAGATGGCCGCGCCGATCGCCGGGCCCTCGCTGTCCAGCAGGTACGAGACCTTGCCGTTCTTCACGGCGCCGAGGTTGGCGAACAGCTTGTCCTTCTTCATGGCTTCCGTGTCCGCCTTGTCGTTGATGACGAAGATGCGGTCGACGTCGACGAGATCCATGCGCTCGGGGGAGAGCGCCACGGAGAAGCTGCCGTCCGCGATCTTGTCGATCTCGGTCTGGTACTTGAAGCCGATGCCCGTCAGCAGCTGTCCGCGCACGTCGGTGGAGGTGAACGGGTTCACCGCGTCCTTGTACCAGGACAGCGCGACGGCGGTCTGATCGGCGAACTCGGGGTGCGCGGCCTTGGCCGCGTCGAGCTGGGCCTGGATGGCCGCGATCATCTTCTTGCCCTCGGCGGCCTTGCCGACCGCCGTCGCGATCTGGAGCGCGTTGTCCTGCCACGGGGCGCTGAACGGCTCCTTCTCGGCCTTGGTGCGGCCGACCGTCGGAGCGATCTTGGAGAGCTTGTCGTAGGCGGCCTGGTCGATCTCGGAGTAGACCGCGATGATCAGGTCGGGCCGAAGCGCAGCGATCTTCTCGTAGTTGGGGCCGGAGTCGCCGTTGTTCATGATGACCTCGGGCTTGGCGTCACCCCACTTGTCCTTCACCCAAGGCCACTGCGTGTTGATGTCGGGGCTCTGGCCCGCCGGGTTCGGGTACTGGTCGACCATGCCGACCGGCTTGATGCCGAACGCCAGGACGGACTGGTCGTCCGTGTAGCCGACGGTGACGACCCGCTCGGGCGCCTTCTTCACCGTCGTGGTTCCGAATGCGTGCTCCACGGTGACCGGGAACGCGCCTCCCGCGGCCGCGGCCGGGGTGGTGTCGCTCGACGTGTCCTTGTCCGCCGAATCCGAGCCACATCCGGCCAGGAGCCCCAAGCCGAGCGTCGCGGCCGACAACACCGCCGCGAATCGCCGCCAGGGCTTCATGAGCGTCGTTCGATGGAGGAGCATCCGCAATCCCTTGCTCTCGCACTGTCCTGCCGCACCTTGTTCTAAGGGCAGGCAAACCTTATCCGTAAAAGTGAGGTTAGCCTAGCCTAACTACTGCTTTTTGCCTGGGAGGTTCCCCCGGACATGGGTGCGGCCGATCGGCACGATGAGCGGGCGGTCGCCCACCGGATCGTCGATCACCTCGGCGCGCAGCCCGAACGCCTCGTGCAGCAGCTCGGCGGTGATCACATCACGCGGGTGCCCCTGCGCCAGGATCGAACCCGCCCTCATCACAATGAGGTTGTCGCTGTAACGGGTGGCCAGATTCAGATCGTGCAGCACCATGACCACGGTGCAGCCCGACTCGTGCAGGTCGTCCACCAGGTCGAGCACATCGATCGCGTGCGCCAGGTCCAGATAGGTGGTCGGCTCGTCGAGCAGCAGCAGATCGGTGCCCTGGGCCAGGGTCATCGAGATCCAGACCCGTTGCCGCTGGCCGCCGGAGAGGGCGTCGACCGGCCGGTCGGCGAGGTCGGAGACGCCGGTCATGGCCAGCGCGCGCTCCACGACCGCGGCGTCGTCCGACGACCACTGCCGCAGCCAACTCTGGTGCGGATGACGGCCCCTGGCGACCAGGTCGGCCACCGTCAGCCCCTCCGGCGCGACCGGCGCCTGCGGCAGCAGGCCGAGTTTCTTCGCCACGTCCCGGGTCTTGAGCCGGACGATGTCCTCGCCGTCCAGCACGACCGTGCCCCGGGTCGGCTTGAGCAGCCGCGTCAGGGTCCGCAACAGGGTCGACTTGCCACAGCCGTTGGGGCCGATGATCGTGGTGATCACCCCGGGCGGGATCGCCACGTCGAGTTCGTCGATGACCGTCCGGCCGCCGTACCCGACCGTGACACCCCTGGCCGCCAGGCGCGAGACGTCCTGACCCGCGGACCCGGTCCCGGACGGGGCGTCGGTCGCGGACCGGTCATCGGTCCCGGACTCGGACTCGGTCTCGGTGATGTGCTGAGCGCCCACAAGCCCCCCTGATTTAGGTGTGCCTAACCTTTGTACCAGCTACTTGAGATTCGCCCGCACCAACAGGTAGACGAGGAAGGGGCCGCCGATCGCGGCGGTGACCACACCGACCGGCAGCGAGACCGGCAGAGCCGTGCGCGCGACGAGGTCCGAGCCGATCAGCAGCAGCGCCCCGACCAGCCCGGAGGCCGCCAACGGCGGTGTCGGGAACCGCGTCAGACGCATCGCCACCTGCGGCGCCACCAGCGCCACGAACGGGACCGGGCCCGCCGCGCTCACCGCCACGCTCGCCAGCAGCACCGCGCACAGCAGCAGGACCGCGCGCACCACCGAGTAGCGGACGCCCAGGCCCGCGGCGACCTCGTCGCCGAAGTGCATCGGCTTGAACTGGAACGCGACGCACGACACGACGACCAGCAGGACGAGCGAGCACCACAGCGCCACCCAGACCTCGTCCCACGACCGGTTGTCCAGCGAGCCGACCAGCCACGCCTGGGCCCGGGCCACATCGCGGATGTCCGCGGTGGCCAGCAGCCAGGTGATGATCGCCTCCATCACCGCGCTCACCGAGATGCCGATGAGGATGAGCCGGAAGCCGTCGATCCCGCGCCGCCACGCCAGGAAGTACACCAGCAGCCCCGTGCCGAGACCGCCCAGGAGCGCCGCCACGGACAGGCCCACCGAGTTCACGACCGCCGTGGCGGTCCCGCCCGACACCGTCACCAGGAACACCGCGACCGCGCCGGCGCCCCCGGTGATCCCCAGGATGTCCGGACTGGCCAGCGGATTGCGCGCGATGGACTGGGTGAGCGCCCCGGACACCCCCAGCGCGATGCCCACGACCAGCCCGGCCAGGGCGCGTGGCATCCGCAGGTCCATGATGACGAACTCGTCGACCGCCTCGCCGTGCCCGAAGATCGTGGCGATCACCTGGGGCAGGCCGATGGGGAAGTCCCCGACGCCGATGGACACGCAGAACACCAGGAAGGTCGCCGCCGCCAGCAGCAGCGTGACGAGCACCATCCAGGGCCGCCATACGAACGACACCTGGCCGAGCCGTACGCCCGGCGCCACCGACGGCTTCACGTCTGTCCCGTTCATCCCGGTCATGCGTTCTTGAACTTTCCGAGCCACACCAGGGCCGCGAAGAACGGGGCGCCGAGGAGGGCGACGACGACACCCGCGTCCAGCTCGCCCGGCCGCACCACCAAGCGGCCCACGATGTCGCAGACCAGCAGCACGATGGCGCCGAGCAGACCCGCGTAGGGCACCAGCCAGCGGTAGTCCGGCCCGGTGAGACGGCGGGCCACGTGGGCCACCATCAGCCCGAGGAAGGAGATGGGGCCACAGGCGGCCGTCGCCGCGCCCGCCAGCAGGGTGATGGCGACGATGCCGACGGTCCGGCTGCGCGCGATGTCGACGCCCAGTCCGCGCGCGACGTCGTCACCGAGGTTGAGCAGGTTGAGGGAGGGCAGCATGCCGAGGGCCAGCACCAGCCCGACCGCGATGAACGCGGTCACCGGCCAGATGACGTCGAACCCGACACCGGCCACGGAGCCCGCGTTCCAGAACCGCAGCGCGTTGAGCGCGGCCTGGTCCGAGAGCGCGATCGCCGTGGTCATCGCCGCGAGGAACACGGTGATGCCCTGACCGGCCAGGGCGAGCGTCAGCGGGTTGCCGGCCCCGCGGCCGATGCTCGCGAGACCGAACACGACGACACCGGCGACCGCCGCTCCCAGGAAGCCGAACCAGGCGTACTGGAAGGGGTCGGTGAACCCGAACAGGGCGATCGCCGACACCACCGCGAAGGACGCGCCGGCGTTCACCCCGAGCAGGCCCGTGTCGGCGATCGGGTTGCGGGTGTACCCCTGGATCAGCGCGCCGCCGACGCCGAGGGCGACGCCGGCCACGATCGCGAGCACCGTGCGGGGCACGCGCACGGTCTGCACGATGAGTCTGATCTCGGTGAGCCGCTGGTCGGATTCGGGCCCCGCGAACAACCCGTGCCACACCTCGGCGGGGGTCAAGGCGCGCGCACCGACGGCCAACGACGCCACTGCCACGATCGCGAGGACCGTCACCAGCGCGCCGAGCCCGACAACCCGCCCTCGACGGGCCTGTGTCGAGCCCCTCGGAGCGGGGCGCTCCACTGCAGTCATGCCCATGTCCACGTACGTTATCCCTATTGATCAACCGGGAGACATGGCCCGGGACACATCGAGAAACCGGAGCCGCTCGGTGCCCCGGGGGGGCGGAACCGGTCCTACGACCTGTCCGACCGATCACGCCGCAGACGCGGGGTGTGGCACGCGCCCCCCAAGAGGGGGTACCCCCAGCGGCGTTGTCGTCGGTTGCCGACTCCCCCACTCTCGGCCGCGCTCGAGCGAGGGGGGACCCCCGTCACCCCGCTCCCCGGTACTGCCGAGGCACCGCCGATCTCCTGCGACTCGATCGGCCGGACAGGCCCTAGCGGGCCGGGCTGCCGGTTCCGCCGGTGACCGAACGGGCCTCGTCGAAAGCGGACTTGAGGCCCCGGTCGAGGAGCGAGTCCAGAATCTCGCCGACCCTGATCGCCGTGTTGGAGAGCAGGGACGAGGTGATGCCGTGCGTGTGCTCCGTGCCGCCCTGGAGGTAGATGCCGCAGTGCAGATCGGGGTCGGTGGTGATGCGGTAGTCACGCTCGACCCGGACGTTGCCCTCGTCGTCACGCAGGCAGCGGTCCGCGACCTCGCCGAGGAGACCGACGGGGTCGGCCTGGCGGTAGCCGGTGGCGAACACCACGACGTCGGCGGCCAACGTGGTCTCCTCGCCGGTGACCAGGGACTTCACCGTGGCAAGGGCCTTGTCCGGGGTCTCCTCGACGCCGGTGAGCCGGGAGATGTTGATGAACCTCAGCCGCTCGGCGCCGAGCACTTTCTCCCGGTACATCTGCCGGTACAGATCGTCGATCAGGTCGATGTCCACCACGGAGTAGTTGGTGTTGCCGTGGTAGTCCATCAGCCTGCGTTTGACGTCGGCGGGCGCCGCGAAGTACTCGTCGACGGCCTCCGGATCGAAGATCCGGTTGGCGAAGCCGCTGTCGTCGGCGGGGCTGTAGCCGTAGCGGGAGAAGACCGCGCAGATCTCGGCCTCGGGGAAGCGACGGTGCAGGTAGGCGACGTTCTCGGCCGCGCTCTGCCCGGCTCCCACGACGATGAACCGCGAGGGCGAGGCGCCCTCCAAGCCGTCGACCTTCGCAAGCAGTTCGGAGTTGTGCCAGACGCGCTCGCCGCGCTCGACGCCCTCCGGCATGAGCGGACGCAGCCCGGTGCCGATGACGAGGTTGCGGGCGCGGTGGACCGCGAGCCCCTCCCCCGACCGGACCGTCACTTCCAGGTGGTCCACGGTTCCGTCACGGACGACAGGAGCGACGCCGACGACCTCGTGGCCGTAGGAGACCATGTCCTCGACCTTGGCGGCGGCCCACTCGAAGTAGTCGTGGAACTCCACGCGCAGCGGGAAGAGGCTCTTGTGGTTGATGAAGTCGATCAGGCGTCCCTTGCTCTGCAGGTAGCAGAGGAAGCTGAACTCACTGGCCGGGTTCCGGAGCGTCACCAGGTCCTTGAGGAAGGACACTTGCATGGTCGCGTCGTCGATCAGCATGCCTCGGTGCCAGCCGAAGCGCGGCTGCTGCTCGAAGAAGCGGGCGGTGACCGCCTCGTGCTCGTCGGCGCGTGCGTTGTGCTCGCTGATCGCGATCGCCATGGCCACATTGGACGGCCCGAAGCCGATGCCAATGAGGTCGTGGACCAGTGATGCGTCACCAGGCTGAACCTGTGACATGTCTCTCCCATCGTGCGGGGCAGACGCCTGTCAGGCGTGGGGAAAGTTCGCAGGGCGGGCATGCCGACGGAGCGGCACACCCTCAACTTAGGTGAGCCTAAGCTAATCTTGTGATGCTGTCGATAGGAGGGGTCGGGTGATCCATCACTCAACCGCGAGGCGAGGCACGCCCATTGAAAACTAAGGTAAGCCTTGCTTTACTTACCACCGGCCAGTCCCTGCCTCGAGGAGGAACCCCATGCGGGTCGTCATGTTCGGTTACCAGACCTGGGGGCACCGCACCCTGCAAGCCCTCCTGGACTCCGAGCACGACGTCGCACTGGTCGTGACACACCCCAAGAGCGATCACGCGTACGAGAAGATCTGGAGCGACTCGGTCGCCGACCTCGCCGAGGAACACGGCGTGCCGGTGCTGATCCGCAACCGCCCCGACGACGACGAGCTGTTCGAGCGCCTCAAGGAGGCCGACCCGGACATCATCGTGGCCAACAACTGGCGGACGTGGATCCCCCCGCGCATCTTCGACCTCCCGCGCCGCGGCACGCTCAACGTGCACGACTCGCTGCTGCCCAAGTACGCCGGCTTCTCCCCGCTGATCTGGGCGCTGATCAACGGCGAGCCCGAAGTGGGCGTCACCGCGCACATGATGAACGACGAGCTCGACGCCGGTGACATCGTCCGGCAGGACGCCGTGCGGGTCGGGCCGCGGGACACCGTCACCGACCTCTTCCACAAGACCTGCGACCTCATCGCCCCGGTCACCATCGGCGCGCTCGACCTCATCGCCACCGGGCAGACGGAGTTCACCAAGCAGGACCGGTCCCGGGCGAGCTTCTTCCACAAGCGCTCCATCGAGGACAGCCGCATCGACTGGACCTGGCCGGCCGAGGACCTCGAACGCCTGGTCCGCGCCCAGTCCGCGCCCTACCCGAGCGCCTTCACCTTCCACAAGGGCAAGCGGCTCGACGTCCTCGCCGCGATGGTCTCCGAGAACAACTACGGCGGCACGCCGGGCCGGATCTTCTACCGCGAGGGCGAGGGCGTGGTGATCGTCGCCGGCGCCGACGCCCGCACCGGCCGCAACCGCGGCCTGGCCATCACGCGCGTACGGACCGAGGAAGGCAAGGAGCTGACCGCGACGGAGTACTTCACGTCGATGGGCGGCTACCTCACCACCCGCCCCTGATCACCCCGCCCCCCTGACGCGCCGGCCCCGGTACGGTCCTGTGGGCCGGCCGGACACTGCCGCCGTGCGGACCTTCCCGTCTCCGCACGGCGGCAGAGTCGTCGGCGCCGCCGAGCGCGAGAGGTATTGACGCTCCCTGGGCGACTCCTGTCATCCGGAGTATGGGAACGCTCCCGCGCCCCGTCCACCCCCAGAAGTGACATGCACCTGCTAAAAGGATCGAGTCGGCCTCGGCTCTCGGCCTCGGCTCTGCTGGCCGCCGCCGTCATGGCGACGACCGGCACCGCCACCGCGACGCCCGCCGCCTCGCAGCCGACAACCGCTCCCGAGGCCGTCCGGGCCAGTGCCCTCGGCGCTCAAGCCGCCCGGTCCGGGCGGCACTTCGGGACCGCCCGGGCCGCCGGGAAGCTCGGCGACTCGACGTACTCGACCCTCCTGGACCGTGAGTTCAACATGGTCACCCCCGAGAACGAGATGAAGTGGGACACCATCGAGCGCTCCCGCGGCTCGTTCAACTTCGTCCCGGCCGACCAGATCGCCGACCGGGCCCCGGCGCGCGGCCAGCGCGTCCGCGGCCACACGCTGGTCCGGCACTCTCGGCCTGCTGACCCCGACCCCGACCTGCTGATCGCCCGGATGGGCGGCCGGCGGGACGGCGGGCTGATCGCCCACGCCTTCCCCCGGCCCGCGGCGGCGCCGGTCCGGGCGCTGCGCGCCCTGCCCACGCCGGTCTCCGCCGCGGTGCTGCGGAGACCGGCTTCCGGACAGCAGTCGGGCTCACTCGTCGTTCACCCAGCGCATGAGCCGCTGCAACGGATAGAAGAGGTGTGGAACTGGCGACCTCGCGTAATCGAGAGTCGCGTATTCCTTGGCCGGTGAGGGCTCGTGGTCACCATGAGTGACCGTGGGGAGCATAGCGACTCCAGGTTCCTCCGGCTTCTGGGGCGAGGCGGCGTTCAGGCCACTGGGCGGATCCGGCCACCGGTTGCCTGCCGCAACGCGGCTTCCAGCCGGTCGCGGGCCTCGGTCTGGGCAGCGATCCGTTCATTGAGGACCGCCAGCCGTTCCAGCGCGACCCGCAGGCCCTTGTCCGAGGGCGGTCCGGCGGCCACATCGCCGTCCAAGCACGGCAGGAACACCTGTACGTCGTCCAGAGTGAGCCCGGCGGCCAGCAGGCAGCGGATATTGCGGACCCGCACCACCGCCTGCTCGTCGTAGATGCGGTAGCCGTTGGGAGCCCGCTGCGAGGTGATCAGCTCGGCCTGCTCGTAGTGCCGCAGCGCACGGGCGGTTGTCCCGGTCGCCCTGGCCAGCTCACCGATCCGCACCCGTCCCACCTCCCGGGCCACTCCTATCACGCCACGACCGCTCCGCCGTCGACGGGGAGTACCACTCCGGTGACGAACGATGCGGCCGGTGCGGCAAGCTGGGTGATTGCCCAGGCCACCTCCTCGGGACGGCCGATCCGGGCCAGCGGGGTGTGCGCCAGCTGCCACTCCCGCACCGCTGCCATCCGCTCCGGAGTCAGACCCTGGTGCTCGCCGATGGGGGTGTCGATCGCGCCAGGGGCGACCGCCACCACCCGGATCCCGCGGGGTGCCAGCTCGACCGCCCAGCTGCGGGTCAGCAACTCCAAAGCGGTCTTGGTAGCCGCATAAACCGAACTGCCGGGCCAGGCCCGCTGCCCCACCGACGTACTGACATTGACGATCACCCCGCCCGACTTCTCCAGGAGCGGCAGCGCGGCCTGGGCCAGCAGGATGGGGGCGACGAGGTTGGTGGCAAGCTGAGTTGTGATCGTCTCTGGCGTCAGCGTGCCGAGGGCGCCGCTGCGCACGATGCCTGCGTTATTGACCAGAACGTCCAGCCTGCCGTGTGTCTCCAGCACGGCCCGGATGATCTGATCCGGCTCGCCCTCGGCGGTGATGTCGGCGGCCAGCGGCGTGATTCGGTCGTGCCTGGCCGCGGTCTCCTCGAGGGGCTCGGCCCGCCGCCCGATCGCGACCACGTGGGCGCCCTCGGCGGCGAAGGCGTGGGCGGTGGCCCGGCCGATCCCGGTGCCGGCTCCGGTGACGGCGACGATCCTGCTGCTCTGCGGTGCGGTGCTGTTCATGCCGGTCATCGTGCAACCCTGCCGCCAGCGGCAAGGTCAAGCAGCGTCTGACGGGCGGTAGTCACCGCCGGTGGTCACCGGGGGCATAGTGCCGCCAAGTTCCTCCGGCCTCTTCGGCGATCCGGGTGGTGTGGTCGTCGTTGTAGCCGAGCATCCTGGCGATCACCGGGGCGGGGGCCTGGAGGACGAGGTGGCGAATCGCGGCTGTGCGGCCTGGCCGGGTCGGGAAGCCAAGGTTGCGGAGCCGAGGTGCCAGAGCTTCTGGGGTCATGGGTTGTCCGGCCCGGCGTCCAGGGAAGAGCCATCGGGCTTCGGGGTTGGTCGCGGTCCTGGTGTTCGGCCGCTGTCCCAGGTAGTCGAGCAGCATTCTGTCGAACGGCGCGGGAACAGGCGACGATGGGTCGCCGAGCCGCACGAGGACGTTGCCGTCCTCGTGCTGGACGTCGTCGGTGCTGAGTCTGGAAATCCGCGTCAGGGGCTGCGCGTAAAGAAGGACAAGGACAGCGGCCACGCGGTCCTGGAGCGGGACGTCGTCGCGGTTGACGAGTTGTCGCAGTAGCGCAAGTCGCTGTTGCTGGGTGATCGGTGCGGGATTGTCTGTCGAGCGGTGCGGAAGGGTGACGGCGGCCATGTGTTGGGATCGCATGGCCCAGCGAAGGAAGGTGTGGGTGAGGCGTCGGGCGGTGTAGCCGCCTGCGTACCAGCCATCGATCTCGGTCTGTGTGCAGTCGGCGAGGGCCCGTCCGCCCTGAGCAAGGTAGTCGAGGAAGGTGATGGCAAGGTGGAACTCGTTGCGGGCCTGCTTGGTCTGGCTGCCGGTGAGCGGGCCGCGACCGGCCAGGGTGCGCAGACGGCGTTCGACGTGCCAGGCGGCGAAGAGTTCCAGAAGCTTGCTGTGCTCGGGATCGCTGACGGTTGACAGCTTCTCGGCAAGCCACCGCTGGAACAGCAGCAAGTGCCGGTCGGCCTGCGGCAGGACGCCGCACTGCACGAGGAGATCGCGCAGGTAGGCGACCGATCGCCAGGGCATGAGCTGGCTCAGCCCCTCGTGGGTAAGCGGGACTTGGCTGCGGGCCAGGGCCTGCAGATTGCGCTGAACATGAGGCAGTTTGGCCCAGGTGATCCCGCCCCAAGGGCGTCTCATCTGTCGGAGCATGTCGAACAGCGGAAGAAGTTCGGGCCGGATGCTGCCAGAGCCATCGTCGAGTAGTTCGTGGAGGTGCTCGGCCAAGACGCATCGCCCGCAGACTCCTCGGCGGTAGCGTCGCGCTTCCTGGCCGCACCGTTCGCAGGTGAAGTCACCGAGGCCACCGGCGCAGTCGGTGCAGAGCCTGCCGCCGTCGGCAGCGATCCCCGGGGTCAGCCGATCAACGCCGCAGCCGGCGCAAGCCCCGTAGGTTTCCAGGGCTTGGCCAAAGCAGCGACCGCAGAGGTAGCCCTCCGGCCAGTGGTTTGCCCCCACTCGCACCGCCCGTCGGCATCGTGCGCAGAACAGGTCCTTGGCGCGGACGCGGGTGCGGCTCATCCTTCGGGCCGGATGCGGGCGCGCTTGGGCCGGACAGCCGACAGGTCGACGACCGCGTCGCCGGTGGCGACCCTGCGGACGGCAGCGTTCTCCGCCCTGGTGGCGATCAGATCAGCCGGAGTACAGTCGAAAATGTCGCAGAGCGCGGCCAGTACCGGCAGGGACAGCCGCTCGGGAGTGCCGGTGACCAGGCGGTGGACCTGCGAGAGGGAGAGATTGATGCCGCGCTCGGCGAGGGGCGGGGCGAGCTCGCTGGTGGTGAACATCCCGGCGGCGGCCATCCGCTCGCGCAGCCGCCACTGATAGCTGACCTGGCGTTTCATCAGGCTCCCCTCGCGGGCTTGAGCGCGGCTTCGACCGTGGCGTCCAGGGCGCGACGCAGCGTGCGGGTGCGGAAGTCGGAGGACACGCAGGTATAGATGGCCGTGGTGGACGCGTGATCGTGGCCGGCCTGCTGCTGCACGAACAGTGCATCCCAGCCGTCCTCGATCAAGTGGGTGACATAGGACCTTCGCAGCGAGTGGAAATCCAGGACCGGATCCAGGCCGAGGTCGTCGCGGTAGGTGGCGAAGCGGGAGTCGAGCCGTTGCAGTCCGACCCGGCGGCCACGTTCGGACGGCCATAGCGCGGGCCCGTCCGCGTGTCGCATCGCGGGCCTCACCTCGCTGACCCACTGCTCGAGGATCTCGGCCGACCACTTCCACACGGTCAGCACGCTGCGGCGCTTCGGAGGTGAGCCCTTCTTCGCCTTGCCGTGCCGGACGTAGCAGACGCCGTACTCGCCGAACTCCACCCCCTCGGGGTTGCGTCCGAAGTCGGCCGTGTCCAACATCCGGGTCTCGTTACGTCGCAGCCCGTAGGCGTACGCAGTCTTGAACAGCATCGCGTCGCGGAACGCGGGAAGCCAGCCCTTCCGGCCACGGCCACGGACCCGGCTCACCTCGTCGTCGGCGTGGTCGAAGAACGCCTGCAACTCGTCCCGGGTGAATGCCCGTTTAGGGGCCTCGGCCTCACACTCCTGCATGTGTACAGCGGTGTTCCACTCGTGACACACCTGGATCGGATGGGTACCGAAGCGGCGCTCGCACTCGGCCGCCCAGCCGTAGGCCGGGTCGGTGGCGTAATCGCAGAACAGCCGCACTGCTACCTGGTAGCCGCGCAGGGTCGAGCGGACGCAGCCCCCGACCGCCCGAAGATCGCCGAACCAGTCGTCCGCCAGCGTCGAGGACCAACTCCACGGAAAGGCATCCGCGTGCGCGGCGAACGCCCGCACCTTCCGCTCTCGGCCGTTGATGGTCGATACCGCGAGGTTCCGCGCCAACTGCTGGTTCCGCCAGCCATCGAGCATTGCTTCGAAGACCTGCTCCTCGGGC
Organism: Streptomyces sp. NPDC050263; assembly: GCF_040655955.1. Lineage (NCBI taxonomy): Bacteria > Bacillati > Actinomycetota > Actinomycetes > Kitasatosporales > Streptomycetaceae > Streptomyces > Streptomyces sp. NPDC050263. The sequence continues at coordinate 46,032 of NZ_JBFAKW010000072.1, forward strand.
CGCAACAGCGGTAACCCGTCAGCCAGATGCAGCCGCACGGCCCCTGGCGCCACCCCGTCCTTGCCCACCATTTCGTCACGCTCCGTTGGTCGCATTGAGCGCGAGAATCTCGCATCAGATGCGAGAGCCGGACGGGAACGGCAGGCCAGCCATCCGATCGAGTGAAGCGCAACGGCGCGGCCTCACCCTTCGGCTACCGTCTCAGCGGGCATGTGACAGGGGTGCTATCCGCTGATCAGCGACTTTTCCATGTCGACCCGGCCAACACAGCACAATGCGCATCCAGTTCGCGTCAGATGCGATTCGCGACGGTTCCGAGATACGCGGCAAAGGGGCAATGAGATGATCTTGAAGCCCTGATTGGCCCACCAACTCACTCGTCGGCGTTGCCGTCGGCTTCGGCGAGGAGGCGGTAGACAGTGGCGACCGAGGGTGTTCGCCCTTGTTCTTGCCCGAGGGGATGACGAGCTTGTTCGCGATCTGTGGGACGGGGACACCCTGGGCGCGCAGGGCGCGGGCGTAGTCGGCCATGTCGTTGTCGACGACCTTGGGGCGCCTGCCGTGACGGCCGCGCTCGCGGGCGGACGCCTGGCCTTCCAGAGACTTCTCCCGGATGTACTCGCGCTCGGACTCGGCCATGCCGGCGAAGAAGGCGAACAGGGCGGCGCCGTGACCGGACGGGTCACAGACCCCTTGGAGGGGGCCGGTGAGGAGTTCGAGCTCGATGTCGTGGTGGCGCAGGTCCTCGGCGATGGCCAGGAGCTCGGCGGCGCCGCGGCCCAGGCGTTTCATCTCGTGCACGGTGCAGATCACCCGCTGGTGGGGGACGGCCTCCTTGATGGTGCGGGCGAAGTCCATCGCCTTGACGAACTCGGGCCGCACCTTGATCCGGGTGCTGATCTTCTCGGAGAAGACCGGGTCGCACCCGGCCTCGGCGAGGGAGTCGAGCTGGCTCTGGAGCTCTTGCTGGGCGGTACTGCACCTCGCGTACCCCACTCTCGTGGGCTTCGTCGAGGCCTCCGGCACGGCGGCGTCGATGGCCGGGCCCCTCCCCTGCGCGGCCGGGGCCGCGGTTGGCGGGGGTCTTCACCTCTAGTGCCGCGGCAGGCAACGTTTGCCCGTCAAGGAGCGGCGTCCGGTGCGTGCTCTCGGTGTGCCGGCCGGAAGTCCTCGTACTGGACGTACT
>NZ_JBFAKW010000073.1:0-46794 GCF_040655955.1 Streptomyces sp. NPDC050263
AGTACGTCCAGTACGAGGACTTCCGGCCGGCACACCGAGAGCACGCACCAGACGCCGCTCCTTGACGGGCAAACGTTGCCTGCCGCGGCACTAGCCTGTGGCGCATGCACCAGCCCCGAAGGCGCGACCGGCGCTTGAGTCGCCGTACGCAGGCGGAGCCGACCCGGCGCCAGGCTGCCCGGCTCACGCTCGCGGGGGCCGATGTGATGCTGGTCGGCTACTTCTCCGCGAAGGAGAAGGACTTCGCGACGCTCATGGCGTCAGCGGCCACGGAACTGGGGGCGCGCGGCGCTCGGGTCGTCGGGCAGATCGTGCAGCGACGGGGCGTTTCGGACGGCGGGGCCCAGAAGATGGGCCTGCCCTTTTCCTCACGGACTCTGCTGAGCTACGGAAAGGTTCGCGAGGTGGCCGAGGGATGCGAGCAGGCCGACGCCGACGCGGCAGTCTTCGTCGCCTCTTTGACCGAGCGCCAGCGGCGCGCGCTGACAGCGCTGCTGGGCTGCCCCGCTGTGAGTCTTTCCGACGTCCTGGCCGCCGATCCGTACGCAAAGATGTCCACGATTTGATCGACGGCGGACGCGAAGCGCTGTCACGATGACCGGCGATCGGAATGGAGTCGCTGATGCTGTGGGGCGTGTTCATCCTGGCGGGCTTGCTTGCGCTGGCCGTTCGGTATGTCTGGCTGGCGGTACGCGTGTGGAGGGAACCGGAGCGTGCCCCGGACGCCGCGCTGTCGCTGAGCACACGCATCGGGATCGGGGGAGGGTGGGCCCTGACGCGTGGGGTCGTGGTCCTGGCCGCCCACTGGGTCTTCATGGCGATCGCCGTGATCGCGGCGACCGTCGGAGAGGGAGCCTCCGGCGACGGCAGGCCGGCCGAGCCCTGGATGGTGATCGCGCTGTCGGGAGCTGCCGGAGTCCTGTCGTGCTGGCTGCTGATGGTCCCGATAGCGATTTTCAACAGGCCCCGATTCCTGGTGGTCCCCTACCTGCGCGACCGGCGGCGGCTCTGAGAGGGCGCTGACGGTCCGGGCCCGGTTCCGGGGCGCCTTCGCGACGGGGCCGACGGCCGACAGCCGCATGATCGGCTGACAGGTTCTTCAAAGGTTCTTCATCATCTCCGCTCTACGGTCGGCCTGCCCGTCGCGTTCGCCGACGGTTCGACAGGAGAGTGGGAGAACCAATGACGACTGATCGGGTATTGCCGGCCGTGGTGGCCTCGATCGTCGCCTTCGCGCTGGCCGGCTGCGGCAGCGGCGACGGTGACTCAAAGGTGCCGACGGCCGGCGGTGGGAGCTCGTCCGCCTCGGCCACGACGACGGGCGAGCAGGGCGGCGGCGACGAAGTGGCCGCGTACGTGAAGGCACAGCGGGACTGGGTGCGGTGTCTGCGGGACAACGGCGTCGACGCGCCGGACCCGGACGAGAAGGGCCAGGTCGACTTCGGCGGCGGCGACGGAGCGCGGGCGCTGAAGAAGGATCCGAAATTCCTCGACGCGTCGCAGAAGTGCGCCGACAAGCAGGCCACTGTTCCCGAGAGCATCGAGGACGCCAACCGGCCCGAGCTCACCGCCGCGCAGATCAAGGTCGCGCGGGACTTCGCCGCCTGTATGCAGAAGAACGGCGCCCCCGACTACCCGGACCCCGGCCCCGACGGCTACCAGAGGAATGACAACTCGGGCATCCCCGAGTGGGACCAGAGCTCGGCCGGTGCGCAGCGCGCGACGCGCGTCTGCGCGCCGATCTCCGGCAACCCGACGAACCAGCCCCCGGCCAAGGGCTGAAGATGACGGAGACAGTGACGCGGGTCGACGACGCGGACGGGACGACTCCCGCGCCGCCTCCGCCTCCGTCGCGCCGCAGACGCAGGCGGCGCACGGTGCTGATCGCCTCGGCCGTCGTCGTCGTGGCGGCGGTCGCCGTGGTCGGCGCGCTCGGGCTCGGCGGCGGCGAGGACGAGGGGGCGAGTGTTCTGCCCCGGACAGGGGCCGTCGTATCGGTGACGCGGGAGACGCTGACCGAACGCACCACGGTGGAAGGCAAGTTGGGCTACGGCACGGAACTGCCGCTGCCGGTCAAGGCGACCGGGACCGTGACCTGGCTGCCCGAGCAGGGCGCGACGGTGGAGCGCGGCGACGAGTTGCTCCGGGTCGACGACCGGCCGGTGATCCTGATGTACGGATCGCTGCCGATGTACCGGAGCCTGGGGCCGGCCCCCCAGGAGGACGAGCAGGACGCGGCGGACGACCAGGACGCGGGCGGGCGGCAGCCGAGCGCCGGGGACGGCAAGTCCCCGAGCTCCTCCGGTTCACCGGCGCCGGAGGGTGCCGGAACCGGCGGGGACACCGATGTCTCCCAGACGTCGAGCGAACTGTGGGGCATGGATGTCATGCAGTTCGAAACCAATCTGGCCGCCCTGGGACACACTGGTTTCACGGTGGACGAGCGATTCACCGACGGCACCGCAGCGGCGGTCAGACGCTGGCAGAAGTCGCTCGGACTGGCCGAGACGGGCACGGTCGGGGTGGGCGACGTCATCTACTCCGCCGGAAAGGCAAGGATCGGCTCGGCCGGCGCCCGGCTCGGGTCGGCGGCCGGGGAGAACACCCTCGCGTACACCGGTACCTCCCGGAAGGTGATCGTCGACGCCTCCGCAGCGGACGCCTCGTGGGCCGTACGCGGGTCCGCCGTCACGGTCGAACTGCCCGACGGCACACCCGTGAAGGGCAGGGTGGCGTCGGTGGGCAAGCAGGCGACCACGCCGGAGGGAGGGGAGGGCGGCTCGGGCAGGACCGCCACGATTCCCGTGACCATCACCATGGAGGACCAGAAGACCATAGGCCGGTTGGAGAGCGGCCCGGTGACGGTCGAGTACGTGGGCAACGAGGCCAAGGACGTACTGGCCGTCCCGGTCGCCGCGCTGGTCGCCCTCGCCGAGGGCGGGCACGGCCTGGAGACCGCGGACGGCCGGTTCGTCGCCGTGCGGACCGGACTCTTCGCCGACGGCGACGTGGAGGTCAGCGGTCCCACGGTCCGCGAGGGCATGAAGGTGAGGATCCCGGAGTGACGGCGGTCGTGGAGTTCGACGCGGTCTCCAAGGCCTACCCCGGAGGCGTGGTGGCGGTACGGGACGTGAGTCTGCGCATCGGACGGGGCGAACTGGTCGCGATCGTCGGTCCGTCCGGCTCCGGGAAGTCGAGCATGCTCCACCTCATGGGCAGCCTCGACCACCCCTCCGCCGGTCGGGTCCTGGTCGACGGCCACGACGTGGCGAGCCTGTCGGACCGGGAGGTCTCCGCGCTGCGGGCCACCCGGATCGGCTTCGTCTTCCAGCAGTTCCACCTCTCGGTCGGCGTGTGCGTACTGGACTCGGTGGCGGACGGCCTGCTCTACGCGGGCGTGCCGATACGCCGCCGCCGTGCCAAGGCGGCGGCCGCGCTGGCCCGGGTCGGGCTCAGCCACCGTGTGCACCACCTGCCGCACCAGCTCTCCGGCGGCGAGCGCCAGCGCGTCGCGGTCGCCCGGGCGGTGGTCGGGGGACCCTCGGTGTTGCTGGCGGACGAGCCGACCGGAAACCTCGACTCGGCGTCGGGCACGACCGTCCTCACCCTGCTGCGGGAGTTGAACGCCGCCGGCACGACCGTCGTCGTCATCACCCATGACCGTGACATCGCGGCCGGGCTGCCGCGCCGCATCGAGATGCACGACGGCCGTCTGGTCGCCGACACGGCACAGAGCACGACGATCGGGGCGCCTCGGTGACGGACCGCACGACGAACTCCTCCGGGCAGGCCCCGGACCCTCGTCCCACGGCGGCCGGGGCCCCGGATTCGGAGACCCTGGAGTTCCGCGCCCGGGCGCCCACGTCCTCGGACACCACCGCTCCGGTCCCGGAGCCGGCGCGGCTGCGCGCCGCGCGGCTCCGTCCCGTGGACGTCGTACGGCTCGGCGGCACCGGCCTGCGGACTCGTCCGCTGCGGGTCTTCCTCTCCGCGCTCGGCATCGCCATCGGTGTCGCCGCGATGATCGCGGTGGTCGGCATCTCCGGCTCCGGGCGGGCGGAGGTCGACCGTCGGCTCGACGCCCTCGGCACGAATCTCCTGCGGGTCGCCCCGGGCCGGACCCTCGCCGGCGACGAGGCCGAGCTTCCCCCGGAGTCCGTGGCGATGATCCGCCGTGTTCCCCCGGTGCGACAGGTCGCCGCCACCGGCGAGACCGGGGCGAACGTCTACCGCAACGAACGCATCGCCGTCGGCCGCACCGGCTCCCTGCACGTCCTGGCGGCCGGCGCCGATCTGCTGCCGGCCGTCGGCGGACAGGTCGGCAAGGGGCGCTGGCTGGACACAGCGACGCAGGAGTACCCGGCGGTGGTCCTCGGCTCGACCGCCGCCCGGCGGCTCGACGTGTACACCCCCGGCACGCGGGTCTGGCTCGGCGAACGCTGGTTCTCGCTGATCGGCGTCCTCGATCCGGTACCGCTCGCACCGGAGATCGACAGCGCCGCTCTGGTCGGCTGGTCGGCGGCCGAGAGGTATCTCCGCTTCGACGGCCACCCCTCGACGGTGTACGTCCGCGCCGAGGACAGCCAGGTCACGTCCGTACGGTCGGTGCTGGCGGCCACGGCGTACCCCGAGAAGCCCGGCGAGGTGCAGGTCTCCCGCCCCTCGGACGCTCTCGCTGCCCGCGAGGCCGCTGAGTCGGCGCTGACCGGCCTGCTGCTCGGCCTCGGCGGTGTGGCACTCCTGGTCGGCGGGGTCGGGGTCGGCAACACCATGGTCATCTCGGTCCTGGAACGCCGCTCCGAGATCGGCCTGCGCCGTGCCCTGGGCGCGACGCGGGGGCAGATCCGCACGCAGTTCGTCACGGAGTCCCTGCTGCTGTCGCTGATCGGCGGGCTCGGCGGAACGGCGCTCGGCACGCTGATCACGGCCGGATACGCCCTCAGCCGCGACTGGCCGACGGTCGTCCCGGCGTGGGCGAGCGCGGCGGGCATCGGTTCGACGCTCGTCATCGGCATGATCGCCGGCCTGTATCCGGCGGTCCGGGCCAGCAGGCTGTCACCGACGGAGGCACTGTCCGGCACCTGAGCCGACCGGAACCAGTGACCTTTCGTACGGTGACAAAGCGGCCGGCAACTCCCGCCCAGGTCCGGCCCCTTCTTCAGGATCCTGGATACGGCCGCCCGAGTCGGTCCGCATCGCTGAGGAGAGTCGGGCGGGGACAAACGGAGATCCGCGCGAGACGCTGCCGGTGAGCCTTCCCGTCCCGCCTCATGTGAGGAGCCCGCCATGGCAGCATCGCCGTCCGCCGTCCGCCCCGCCGACGACGCCTACCGCTTCGACGACCTGACCGCCCTGTTCGTCAACTGCACCCTGAAGCCGTCGCCGCAGCAGAGCCACACCCAGGGACTGGTCGACAAGAGCCGCGCGATCATGGAAGCGCGCGGCGTCGCCACGGACGAGTTCCGGGCCGTCGACCACGACATCGCGACCGGCGTCTACCCGGACATGACCGAGCACGGCTTCGCCACCGACGCCTGGCCGGCCCTGTACGAGCGGGTGATGGCCGCGGACATCCTCGTGCTGGCCGGGCCCATCTGGCTGGGCGACAACAGCTCGGTGACGAAGAAGGTGGTCGAACGGCTCTACGGCTGTTCCGGTCTCCTCAACTCCCAGGGCCAGTACGCCTATTACGGCCGTGTCGGCGGCTGCCTGATCACCGGCAACGAGGACGGCGTCAAGCACTGCGCGATGAACGTCCTCTACAGCCTCCAGCACCTCGGCTACACGATCCCGCCGCAGGCCGACGCCGGCTGGATCGGCCCCGCGGGCCCCGGACCGTCGTACCTCGACCCCGGCTCGGGCGGCCCGGAGAACGACTTCACCAACCGCAACACCGCCTTCATGACCTGGAACCTGATGCACACGGCGGCCCTCCTCAAGCGCGCGGGCGGCTTCCCGGCCCACGGCAACCAGCGCTCCGAGTGGGACGCGGGCTGCCGCCTCGACGCCCCGAATCCCGACTACCGCTGATCGACACCGGGCAGCCGGTTCCGGGGCGTGACACCTCGGAGCAGGGCGAAGTCGCCGTGACGCCGAGGGCGGCGCAGCCGGATGCCGTCTCCGTGGCCGCGCCGCCCGTTGGCCCTCGCGAGGGCCGGACGCGGCCGCCGGTGGTGCCGTCCCCTGCTCCTGGCGGCCGTCCCGTGCTCCATGCGGCACGGGAGACTGTGGTGCTGTGGTGCTGGGTGCTGTGGTTACGCGGTCGCCGTGGCCTCGGCGTGCTCCGCGTCGTTCTCGCGGTGGAGGAAGTGCCGCAGCCGGGTGAGGGCGTGCGGGTGGATGCGGTGCCAGCCCTTGTGGTCGTAGAGCCAGGTCACGCCGAAGCCGACGACGAGGGCGGTCAGGGTTCCGACGCCCACCGTGGTCCAGGCGCGGTCGAGTCCCGCGGCGCCCTGCGCGTCGAAGTAGATGATGGCGCGGACACCGTCGGTGAAAGCTCGCTGTGGTTCGAACATGGCGAGGAACCGCCAGAACGGGGGCATCGCGTTCAGCGGGATCGCGCCGCCCGAGGTGGGGATGGAGGCCGCGATGAAGAAGATCACGCCGATGAGGACGCCAGGACCGCCCAGCACGGCCAGCATGGCCAGGGCGCCGATGCCCACCGCTGCGATCGCCGCGGTGCTGAACAGCCACAGCGTCAGCGAATTCGGCAGGTCGAGATGGAGGGCCCACGTGGACATCGCCAGGATCGTGGCGGACAGGATCGGGGCGACGCCGACCATGATCAGGCACTTGGCCAGCAGGGTCTGGCGTCGGTTGATGCGCTGGGGAGCGACGACGTGTCGCTTGGGCCCGAGTTCGTTCGGGCTGTAACCGAGGCTGCCGTCGAGCGCCGCGTGCAGGAGGTTCGCGCCGAGGAAGCCGGAGAGCATCAGCAGGATCGCGTAGAAGAACGCGGTCATGCCCATCCCGGTGCGCTCACCCAGGGGTGCTCCCGGCGCCGAGGCGATGGTGATCGGGTCCTTCAGCAGGGCCTGATTGGCGGCGGGCACCTCGGCTCCGGCCTTCAGGCCCTGCTGCAGGGCCCCCTCGGCGGCACCCGAGGACGCGGCCTGGACCGAGTTCGTGGCGATCTTCTCGCCGATCGAGGCCGCCATGGCCCCCGAACCGTGGTTGGTCAGGATCGTGACCTCGGGCTTCTCGGGGTGAGTGCCCATGAGGCTGAGCATCTTGGCGCTGTAGTCCGACGGCAGGACGATCGCCGAGAACAGCTCGTTCCGTCCGATCGCCTTCTTCGCGGCCTCCAGGGAAGTGAACGTCTTCCACTCCACCTGCTTGTGGGGCTTCTGCGGTCGAGCGGCTATGCCCTCCACGACCTTGTTGCCGATGTTCACGGGCGGGGCCTGTCCCTTGGCGGCCCCCCTGTCCAGGCTGACCAGACCGATGGGGGCGTCCCGCAGGTCGGCGCCGGGGTTCGCGATGCTGCCGTTGAAGAGCAGCGTGATGAGGGTGAGAGCGATCGTGAGCAGCACGGCCGGCGGCAGCCACAGCTTGGGTGTGCGCAGCAGGCGGACGGCGGTGACGTGCGCCGAGTGGTCGGTGGGCGTGGAAGGCATGTGTCGGTTCCTGATTTCCTGGTCTCCCGATGAGTCTAAAACTATAGCTCTAACACTAGATCGCACCACCGGTTCGACGGCAAGCTTTACGGTGAGTGAATCTAGTCATATAGGTATATGTGTAGATTTATCTCTCGTGCATCAGGACAGGAGTCGTCATGAGTTCATCCGCCACGCCCGGGGACCGGCCTGCCGAGCCGAAGATCGAGCGCTCTCTCACGCTGCATCTTCGCGGTGACGGGGGCGCGGCCGACCTGCATCGGGTCTGCGGCTGGATCGCCGAGGAGCTGGCGGACCGCTGTGGGCCGCGCACCCGGATCGCCACCTGGAACGGCCCCGGCCGCAGCGACGCCGTCCGGGCCGTGGGCAGGGGCGAGGTGCAGGTGGCCCTGGCCGCCCCCGCCGCCTTCACGGTCGTGGCGCTGGAGGGGAGCGGTGTCTACGCGGACGAGTCCTACCCCGACCTGCGGGCCGTGGGGGTGGTGCCCCGGCGCAACCGTCTGGTGGTGGCCGTGCACAGGGACCTCGGAATCGCCGCCTTCGCCGAACTGCGCGAGCGCAAGCCGGCCCTGCGGCTCGCCACCTCCCTCAACGACGGCGAACACCACGTGGGCCTGGCCGCGCACGAGGTGTTGACCCGCTCGGGGGTCGACGTCATCGGATGGGGCGGCGAACTGCTCGAGAACGAGCGGCCGTTCGAGTCGCTGGCCCATGTGAAGGAAGGCCGGGCGAACGCCGTCGTCCAGGAGACGGTCATGCTGCCGCAGCGGCAGGAGATCGGCCGCGACCTGAACTTCCTCGAGATCGAGGAGGACGTCCTGACCGGTCTCTACGAGGACTTCTGCTGGCCGGCGGCGACCATGGCGGACGACTGCCTCCCCGGCCGGGGAGGCTTGCGCACCCTCGACCTCTCCGACTTCCTGGTGCTCACCCGCGCCGATCTCGCAGGCGACGTCGCCTACGCCGTCGCATGGATCCTGGGGGAGCGGCGGCACGTGCTCGACGGTCGGCACCACCACCCGGACCCGGAGCGCGGCCCGGTCACCGGTCCCGTCGACCCCGCCGCCATGGGCCGGACCCCCGTCCCCCTGCACACCGGAGCCGCCCGCTACTACCGGGCGCTGCCCGCGTCATGACGCGGGCGCCCCGACGCGCCGCCTCACTTCTGCGGAGAGGCGAGCGTCTGCGCGAGTTCCCACAGGTCGGGGATCGCGTCGATGATGCGCTGGGAAGCCTCCGGCGGCAGCTGCTCCAGAACCTCGGTGATCGCCTCGTTGAGGCTCTCGTTCACCTCGCTGATCGCCGTGTGCATCTTGTCTGTGGGATGCAGCTCCACATAACGCTTGTCCTGGGTGTTGGTACGGCGTTCGAGGTAGCCGTCCCGGGCGAGTTGAGTGACGAGTGTGCTGACGTTGTTGGGCTGCATGCGCAGTGTGGTCGCGACCCCGCGGACGCTGATGCCCGGCTGGCTCTCGACCAGCCGCAGCACTTCGACCTGGGCGAGCGGGCGCCTTGTCTCGCCGATGGGAGGCGCCTGTCGCTGGTTCAGAACCCGGTGCAGCGTCCAGATCACTCGGATCAGCTGCACGGGGTGTTCCTGCCTGGGAAGCTCGCTCACCCCCTCAGGCTACTTCTAGCCCTAGAGCTTTCGCTGTGCGCGGCACCGCGACTTCACGGCTACTGACGGTCGGCGAGGGCGTGGACCGGTGCGGTGCGCAGCGCCCGGCGGGTGGGGAGCTCGACGGTCAGGAAGGCCAGGGCGACGATCGTGAGGACCAGGGCGGGCAGCAGCCAGACCGGGCCCGCGGGCCAGGGGCGGCCCAGGAACCCCACGCCCAGCAGGGCGAGCGGAACCGCCGACAGCGCCAGGCCGGCGCCGAGCGCGGCGGCCGCGATCATCGCGGCCTCGCGGCGCATCATCACGCGGACCTGGCGCGGCGTGGTGCCGTTGAGGCGGAGGGTGGCCAGTTCGGTGCGGCGCTGAGTCGTGGCGGCGACGATCTTGTTGGCGATGCTGAGGAGCAGATAGCCGAGGAGCACGACGATGAGGGCCAGGTTCATCCAGACCTCGGGCGGGGCGTCGCTCAGTCCGCCGTCGGCGGTGTCGGCGGCGGGCCCGACGGCCAGGCCCGGCCGGGACGCGGCGAGGGCGGCGAGGCCGCGGCTCGCCGCGGCGCTGCCGTCGGTGCGGACCAGGATGCTCTGGTCGAGACCCGTGGTCGTATGACCGGCGGCGACGTCCCTGGAGAGCACGACCGAACCGAAGCCGAGGCCGCGGCCGTACACCGCGGCGACCCGGGCGGTGACGCGGGTGCCGTCGCCGAGGACCAGGGTCACCGAGCGGCCCGGTTCCGCGCCGCGCGAGGCGGCGACGTCCGAGCTGACGGCGATCGTGTCGCCGGTGAGCCCGGTCAGGCTGCCGGACTCCACGTCCAGGTCGAGGACGTTCGCCGCGTCCGGGGTCAGGATCATCGCCGAGCCGGACTCCACCTGCTCGTCGCCGAACATCCGGTAGGGCCACACCACCGTCGTCGAACTGACCGGAGCCGCGGCCCGCACGCCCTCGGTCCGGCGAACGGCGGTCAGCGCGTCGGCGGGCAGGCCGCCGAGGCCCGGTGCGGTCAGCCGCTGCTGGGCGAGGGTGCCGTCGCGGGTCTGCTGCGCGGTGGCGGTCAGCACGGTGGTCTGCGCGAGGGTGTACGTCAGCACGAACACCACGGCCATGGCGAGGGTGCTGATGATGCCCGCGAGGCGCAGCGCGTAGCCGCGCACGTTGGACACGGCCAGCCAAGTCGGCGCGGAACCACCGGACTTCAGCCCCCGGGCCAGCGTGTCGCCGATGCCCCGGACGAGGGCGGGTCCGGCCATCGCCAGGCCGATCGCCCCGAGGATGCCCGCGATCGAGGTGGCGGAGGCGCCGATGAGCGTGCGGGAGAAGAGCGGCGCGGTGGACAGGGTGGTCGCGGCGACGATGGTCAACAGGCCCGCCCCGGTGCGGAACTTCGACGGGTTGCGGGGTTCGCTGCGCGACTCCGCGACCGCCTCGGTGGCCGGCAGGCGCGAGGTGCGCCAGGCCGCGCCGCGCGCCGACGCCTGCACGGCGATGCCCAGGAGGAGGACCGTGGCGAGCGCGGGCAGCGGGCTGAGGCTCAGCGGCAGGCCGTCCGGCAGGACCCCGCGGTCCGCCAACCGGCTCCGGAACTCGCCCGCCAGCAGATAGCCGACGGCGATGCCGGGTGCGGCGGCCACGACCGCGATGACGGAGGCCTGGGCGGCGGCGAGCCGGCGGATCTGCTTCGGGGTCGCCCCGACCGCCCGCATCAGGGCCAGGTCACGCCGCTGCCCGGAGATCGACACCGCCAGCGCGCTCGCCGTCACGAACCCGGTGATGAGCAGGATGATCCCGGACAGCGAACCGGCCAGGAGGATGAGCAGGGAGCGCGCCGCGCCCGCGCCGACCGCCGCGAGGTCGCCCCGGTCGTCGCCGGTGGCGACCACCAGCCCCATGCCGGTCACCTGCCCCCGGATGTCGGCGGCGACCGCGTCGGCGTCCGCTCCCGGCTCGATCCGCAGGGCGATCAGATCGACGGTCCCCGAGCGGGGCGGGCCGTCCCGACCGGACAGCTGTGCGGCCGTCGCGTCGGCGAAGAAGATCCCGGCGCCCGGAGCGTCGACCACCGCCGACACGCGGTGGACGGCGGCGGGCCGGCCGGCCGCCACGACCTTGACGCGGTCGCCCACCCCGACGCCCGCGGCGGCGGCCGTCGCGCTGTCCACGGCGATCTCGTCCACGCCCGCCGGCCGGCTGCCGTCGACCCGCGGGTCCCGCAGCAGCCCGGTCGACGACCAGCCGTGGCCCGCCGTCCCGGGGTCCTCGGTCGGGACGACGGCCCCCCGGCCGTCGACCAGCGCGGCGGGGAAGCCGATGTCCCCGACCGCCGTGGCGACACCCGGCCGCCCCGCCAACGCGTCGACCAGCTTCGCCGGGACGCGGCCGCGCTCCGGGAGGGCGATCGGCAGGTCGGCTGCGTGGCGGTAGTTCTGGTCGGCCGAGACGACGACGTCCGCGTCGGCCAGCCGCCCGGCCGGAAGGTGGGAACGCAGCCCGGACTCGGCCAGCACTCCGGTGGCGGTGATCAGGGCCGCGCCGCCGAGCACCGCGCAGGCCACGGCCAGCAGCGCGGCGATGCGCTGCCCGGCCATCCGTATCGCGAGAGTGAACATCGTTGCTACACCCTTCCGAGGGCGACGAGACGGCTCGCCAGATCGGGGGCCGTGGGCCGGTCGAGGGTCTCGACCACCCGGCCGTCGGCCATCACCAGCGCCCGGTGCGCCTGAGCGGCGGCCGCCGGATCGTGGGTGACCATCACGACCGTCTGGCCCAGTTCGTCGACGATCTCCCGCAGCAGGCCCAGCACCTCGTGCGCGCTGTGCAGATCCAGCGCGCCGGTCGGCTCGTCCGCGAACACGACGGCCGGTCGGGCCACCAACGCCCGTACGATGGCGGCCCGTTGCTGCTGACCGCCGGAGAGCTCGGCCGGCCGGTGCGCGAGCCGTCCCGCCAGCCCGACCCGGTCGATCAGCGCCCGCAGCCACTCCTGGTCGGGCGCCCGGCCCGCAAGCCGCAGCGGCAGCGTGATGTTGTCCGCGATGCTGAGCGAGGGGACCAGGTTGTACGACTGGAAGACGAACCCGATGTGCTCGCGGCGCAGTTCGGTACGGCGCGTCTCGTTCAGCCCGGCGATCTCGCGGCCGGCGATCCGGATGCTGCCCGAGGTGGGGGAGTCCAGTCCGGCGGCGCAGTGCATCAGGGTGCTCTTGCCCGACCCGGACGGCCCCATCACCGCCAGGAACGTGCCGCGCCGGACGGTGAGAGTCACGTCGTCGAGGGCGCGGACGTCCCCCGGATACGTCTTGCTGACCTGCGTCAGCGCGATGGCGGGCGGCGGCTGGTGCGCCGTCCCCGGGGCCGTCCCCTCAGACATCGGGCGGCCGGCGCCCGCGACAGCCGCGTTCATCGACGGCCCCGCAGCCGCTGCGCGACGAGCCCGGCGACGCAGAGCACGGTGACCGCGCCGATCGCCACGTGGATCTGGGTCGAGGCGGCGGCGTACGAGGCGACGGTGTTGCCGACCGCGCTGATCACCAGCACCGCCCACAGCAGGACACGCACCACGTCCGCGCCGGTCACGCCGGGTGCGGGCGCCTCAGAGGAGTGGGGGGTGGTGAGGTGGTAGGGGTCGGTGTACGTCATCGGGTGTTCCTCCGCCGCAGTCTTCGGGGATCCGGGACCGCCTGTCCGGCCGGCCCCGCTGTCATGCCCGAACGCTATGGATCAGCGGCCCTCGCGGCCGACCCCGCCTGCCGCCCGGTTCGGGGTACAGCAGGCTGTACCTCCGGGGTCCGCACGCGGGTTCCGCAGTGCGGGGCCGCGTCGAAGTGGGATCCGGTCCGGCGGCGAACTCGGCCGCACTCTAAGGTCGTTGGCGAAAGGGGGCCGATGAGGACCCAGCGAGAAGAGACGACCGACCGGCGGACCGGGATCAAAGCCGTCGCCCGCCAGACCGTCGGCGCCGCCGTCGCCGCGCTCGAACAGCTCGCCGGCGCCCTCGGCACCGCCCTGCCGGCGTCGGCCCTGCTGGCCGCTCTGGCGCTCGCCGCGGTGCTGTCGCCGCTCGGCGTGGGGCTGCTCCTGGCGCCCGCCGTACTGCGTGCCCTGCACGCCCTCGCCGCGCGGGAACGCGGCCGGCTCGGCCGCTCCGGCCCCGAGGTCATCGCCCCCGGTCCGGCGCCGATCCGGCTGCGGCTCGCACTGGTCGACCCCACCACCCGGCGGGAGCTGCGCTGGCTGGCGCGCCACGCGACGCTGGGGCTCCTGCTGAGCCTGATCGCCGTCGTGCTTCCGCTCTTCGCGCTCCGCGACCTCCTCTATCCGCTGTACTGGCAGCTGATACCGCAGGACACGGCCCCGGCTTCCTGGCCGGCCGGGAACGCGGCCGCGCACTCCTGGCCCGCCGCCCTCGCGGTGGCCCTGACGAGCCTGGCCTGGATCGCCGTCCTCGTGGGCCTCACCCCCGGCATGGCCCGGTTGCAGGCGGGGCCCGGACGCCGGCTGCTCGCGGCCGGCCCCGACACGGACCTGTCCCTGCGCGTCGCGGAGCTCACCGCCACCCGGGCCGCCGCCCTGGACGCCCACGCGGCCGAACTGCGCCGCATCGAGCGCTCGCTGCACGACGGCACCCAGAACCGGATCGTCAGCGTCACCGTGCTGGTCGGCGCCGCCCGCCGCATGGTGACCCGCGACCCGGCCGGCGCCGAGGAACTCCTCGAACGCGCCCAGAGCGCCGCCGAACAGGCGCTGGCCGAACTGCGCTCGGTCTCCCGGAGCATCCTGCCGCCCGTACTGGACGACCGCGGTCTCGAAGGCGCACTGAGCGGACTGGCCGCCGACTGCCCGGTGCCCTGCCGCATCGACGTCGAGGCGCCCGAGCGCCGTGCCGCCTCCGTGGAGGCCACGGCCTACTTCGTCGTGGCCGAGGCGCTGACCAACGTCGCCAAGCACAGCCAGGCCGCGCACGCCACCGTCACGGTCCGCAGCCGCGGCGGCCGGCTGCGGGTGCGGATCACCGACGACGGCCGCGGCGGCGCGGACGAGGGCGGCGGCTCCGGACTCACCGGCATCCGCCGCCGGATCGCGGCACACGACGGCACCCTCTTTGTGAGCAGCCCGCCAGGCGGCCCCACCGTCGTCGCGGTGGAACTGCCCTGCGGATCCTGACCCACGCTCAACACCGCCCGCCCGTACGGGCCTTGACGATTCCCAAGGTGAACTTTCATGCGGATAGTGATTGCCGAGGACGACCCGCTGCTGCGCGAGGGGCTGGCCCTGCTGCTGCGCGCCGAGGGCCTCGACGTCGTGGCCACCGCCGGGACCGCCGACGCGGCCCTGGAGGCCATCGACGAGCACAAGCCCGACGTGGCCATCTTCGACGTCCGGATGCCGCCGACCCACACCGACGAGGGGATCGTCGCCGCGGTCGAGGCCAGACGCCGCCGGCCCGACCTGGCGGTCCTGGTGCTGTCCGCGTACGTCGAGCAGTCCTTCGCGACCGAACTGCTCGGCAGCGGCGTGGGCCGTCTCGGATACCTCCTGAAGGAACGGGTCGGCCGGGTCGAGGAGTTCCTCGACGCGCTGCGGCGCGTGGCGGACGGCGGCACCGCCATCGACCCCGAGGTCGTCGCCCAGTTGTTCACCCGCAGCCGCCGGGACAGCAGGCTGGAGCGGCTCAGCCCCCGGGAGCAGGACGTACTCGCCCTGATGGCCGAGGGGTTGGGCAACAGCGCCGTCGCCGAACGGCTCGTCGTCACGGACGGCGCCGTCCACAAGCACATCCGCAGCATCTTCGCCAAGCTCGACCTGTCGCCCACCGACCAGGTCGACCGGCGGGTGGCCGCGGTGCTGCGCTACCTGGAGGACGTGCAGCGCCGGAACTGACGGCACGTCAACTGTCGGGCCGGGTGAGTGCGGGAGGTACAGCTGGCTGTACCGGGGTACGGGGGGCAGCACCACCGGGAACAGGCCCGCTGGCCTGATCGTCCGTCACAGGCGGAGTCCCTAGCGTGGTGGTCGCACCGCGAGGGCGGTGCGAAGACCGCGTCACCCACCGCAAGGAGCCAGCGCCTGATGAACGCCACGACCACCGCCAGGACCCGGATCGCCTCCCGCATAGTGGCCGCGAGCGTGGTGGCCGCGCTGGCCGGCACCGCCACCATGACGGGCGCGGCAGCGCACGAGTCGGCGTCCGCGACGAAGTCGACACCTCTCGACCAGCCCGCGCAGGGCGGGAAACTGCAGGACGCGGTGGACGCGATCATGAAGACCGGCACCGTCGGCGTCGTGGCCGAGTCGACGGACCCGCGCGGCCACCGCTACGCCACCGCCGGGGTGACCGACACCGCCACCGGGGCCCCGGTGCGCCCCGGCGACCGGTTCCGCATGGCCAGCGCCACCAAGACCTTCGTCGCCACCGTGGTGCTGCAACTGGTCGGCGAGGGACGGCTGTCGCTGGACGACACCGTCGAGAAGTGGCTGCCGGGAGTCGTCTCCGGCAACGGCAACGACGGCAGCAAGGTCACCGTACGCCAGTTGCTCCAGCACACCAGCGGGCTGTTCAACTACACGGCGGACTTCCCCCTGCTCGCCGACGTGGACGGCTTCCAGGCCAACCGGTACAAGACCTGGACCGACGAACAGCTCGTCGCCATCGCGATGAGGCACAAGCCGGACTTCGAGCCCGGCACCAAGTGGTCGTACTCGAACACGGGCTACATCCTCGCCGGAATGATCATCGAGCGGGTCACCGGCGACACCTGGCAGCAGGAGGTGACCCGGCGCATCGTCCGGCCGCTGGGCATGCGCCACACCACCGCGCCGACCACGGACATCAGGATCCCCGGCCGCCATCTGCACGGCTACTCCGACTTCGGCGGCTCCGGCGAGACGATCGACACCACCGAGTTCAACCCCACTGCCGGGGGCGCGGCCGGCGCCATGATCGGCACGACCGCCGACCTGACCCGCTTCTACGCGGCCCTTCTGGGCGGCCGGCTGCTGCACCCGGCCGAGCTGGCCGAGATGAAGACGACCGTGCCAACCCCCGACCTGGACGTCGTATGGCCCGGCGCGGGCTACGGTCTCGGCCTGCTGCGGGTCCCCCTCAGCTGCGGCGGCTCCTACTACAGCCACCCCGGCGACCTCCCCGGCTACACCACCCGCGACGGCATCAGCGAGGACGGCCGCAAGATCGTGGTCCTGAACACCACCGGCGACGGTGCCCGCGACCTCTCCACCGAGCAGGCCCAGAACGCCCTCGTCGACCGGGAACTCTGCGCCCCGCGCAAGCAGTGACCGAGGATCGGGCCCGAGGGCGCGCCGATCAGGCCACCGGCTGGTCGTGCCGCCGGCGCACCATCTCGGTGATCCAGGTGGGCGCGAACGGCGACGTGCAGCCCGGGGACGTCGGGTAGTCCTTGAGCACCTCGAGGCGCTCACCGATGTCGATCGCGCGGGTGCGGTGCTCGGGGTGCTCGATCCCGATCTGAGCCAGGCAGTGGTTCATCGCCCACTGGAGGCGGTCCGGGGCATCCTTCAGCTCCGCCTCGATGACGTCGAGGAGCCCCGCGAGGTCCAGGCCCGCGGGCTTCTTCGCCACCCGCTCGGTGGTCAGCGCCCAGCCGGCGCTCGCGACCACCGGATCGGGATCGGCGAACCAGACCGGACGCAGCTCTTCGGCGTGCGGGCTCTTCTTCACCACGTGGTTCACGAGCCAGTCGTGCACCTTCGGCGTGCGCGCCCGGCGCAGCATGCCGTCCAGCTCGTCACGCTCGAACGCCTTGGGCCGGCAGATCAGGAGCGCCAGCAGCTTCGCCGCGGTGTCGTCCGTCGCCCAGAGCCCGCGGGCCAGGTCCTGCTGCGTCTTCAGCCGCTTCGCGAGCGTCGCCCAGGCGCTGATCCGCTCCGGCCAGGATCCGGCGCTGGCCGCTCCCGCGAAAGCGTGAACCGAGGTCAGCGGCTGCGGAGGGGGAGATCCGGGTTGCCCGGCCAGACGGCGGACGCGTCGTCGCGGTGGGGGTCGGGCAGGCGGACGGGGCGGACGGGGACGGGGCGTTCGCGTCCGTCCGCGACGGCCGTCCACGGGGCCGGGTGGCCGGAGTAGCTCGCGGTGGACAGGACGAATACCCCGTCGGCGTACACCTCGACGTACTCGCCGACGGTGAGGATGCGCAGGGCGGCCGCGGGTTCGGCCAGCACCGCCCGGCCGAGCGGGGCGCCGTCGAGCCCGGTGACCACGAGTTCCCTGCCGTCGCAGCCGACCACGAGGGCGGGGCTGCCGCCACCGGGTGCGTCGGTGCGCAGGGTGACCTCGACGCGTCCGGACACGCCGATGTCGCCGACCGCGTGCAGAGCGGCCTCGTCGCTCTCCTCGCCGAGCCAGGCGTCCAGGCCCGGCCACCACTCCAGACGCGGCGCCGCGCCCGCGGGCGTGACCAGCAGTTTCGGCTGCGCGAGCATGCCGCGGCAGCGGTCGCCCGCGTCGGTGAGGCCGACGCGGCGCGGGGTGGTGTGCAGGACGACGCGGGAGCCGTCGAGCGCGGCGATGACGCGGGGGGCGTAGGCGCCGGACGGGCCGAGGGGGCCGCGGCGGGTCCAGGGGCCGCGCAGGCCGGGCGCGGTCCAGGCCTCGAAGCCCCGGCTCGCGCCGATGGAGCCGAGCAGCAGCCAGCTGCCGTCGTCGAGGCGTTCCAGGACCGGGCACTCCAGTTCGTCGACGTCGCCGGGCGAGACGAGCGGCGGATGGACGGTCCAGTGCTCCAGGTCGTCGGAGGTGGCCCAGGCGACACCGCCGCTGACCTCCACCGGCAGGGAGGCGTCACTGGCGCAGACGACCATCACCCAGCCGTCCGACTCGTCGTCGCGGACGACGAACGGGTCGCGCCAGCCTATGCGTTCGCCGGTCCGGTACCAGCGCGGGTCCGCCTCGGCGACCGGCCCGGCGCCGTGGCGGCGCCAGCCGGTGCCGTCGGTGCGGTCGGAGTACGCGAGGCCGACGGACTGGAGGGGCCAGCCCTCGGGGGTGAGGCCCACGACGCCGGTGTAGAACATCGCCATCCCCGCGCCGCCGTGCCGGAAGGGGTGCATGGTCCAGACGGCCTGCTGGCGGCGGCCTCGACGAGGACGCCACCCGCACCGTGATGTACCAGGCCGTCACCACCGCCTTCGACCAGAACAACATCGGCCAGGCGTCCGCGATCACCGTCGTCTTCTTCCTGGTCGTCGTGGTCCTGACCCTCGTCCAGCGCCGAGTCGTCCGCCCCGGAAACGAGGACTGACATGAGTACGAGCATGAGCGCGGGGACGACCCGTCCGCGACTGCGCCGGTTCCTCGACTACGCCGTGCTGAGCGTGCTGGCGTTCGTCTTCGCGCTGCCGGTGATCTACCTGTTCCTGGGCAGCCTCAAGCCCTCCGACGAGGTACTGAACGGCCTGTCCGGCTTCCTCCCCACCCACCTGTCCTTCGACAACTACTCCGCCGTGTTCGACGCCCTCGACTCCGACAGCACCGGCTACTTCTGGCGCTTCATGGGTGTCTCGCTGCTGCTGGCGTTCGTCGTGGTGACCGGCGGACTGTTCGTCAACTCGATGGCGGCGTACGGACTTTCGCGGCTGAAGTGGTGTGGACGGGAGGCGGTCTTCCCCCTCGTCCTGCTGCTGATGCTGGTGCCGTTCGAGTCGGTCGCCGTGCCGCTGTTCTACCTGTTCAACGACCAGCGGAACACGCTCCTCATCCAGGCGCTCCCGTTCATCGCCAACGCCTTCTCCATCTACCAGCTCCACACGTTCTTCCGCACGATCCCGCCGAGCATCGAGGAAGCCGCCCGCATCGACGGCGCCGGACCGTGGCGCACCTTCTTCGCCGTCATCGTGCCCATGTCGAAGCCGGCGTTCGCGTCGGTCGCGATCCTCACCTTCCTCACCCAGTGGGGCTCCTTCCTGTGGCCGGTCCTGATGGTCTCCGACCCCTCGGTCCGCCCGCTCCCGATGGAGATGAGCGTCTTCCAGGGACAACTGCCCCCGGACTGGGGTCAGATCCTCGCCTTCGGCGTCCTTCTGGTCCTGCCCGTGCTCGTGGTGTTCGCGTTCTTCCAGCGCTGGTTCGTCCAGGGCGTGGCCAGCTCCGCGGTCAAGGGATGACAGGCGTCTGGCCCTAACCGGCGGAGCAGAGGCCGTTGATCGGGCAGAACATCACCCAGGTGAAGTTGTAGCCGGTCCGGACGGTCACGGGATTCGGCGTGGGACCGTCGTTGACGACGGATCCCGGGTCGGGGGTGGCGGTGAAGGCGACCGTGGTGCCGACCTCGAAGGTCGCGGTGCAGGGGCCGCTCGGGTAAGGCTGTGGCTGGTCCTCCGCGTACGGGTCCCATGCCGACGTATGGCAGTTGATCCCGGCAGGCCGGCTGGTGACGGTCCCGCCGCCCCAGCCGTCGGTGACCCACGGACAGCTCGGCGGTGGACTGAGCCTGAGCCGGCGCTGCGGAGGCGATCGCGGCGGCCGTGGCGAGTGCGGTGACGACTCCCGCCGCACGCCGGGCGCCGATTCTGTTCTTCCTCATGGGAGGCTCCTCGGATCGGACCGGATCGACCCCTTCGACCAGCCTATTCGCCTCCCCCGGGACCTGCTGCAGGAGGGCGTTCGGCGCGGCGGCCCCTCCGGACCGCCGCCGCGCCGCGCCGCCGTCGTGGGCGTGTTCAGTCGCCGTCGATCAGTGCCTCCGCCAGTTCCGGGGAGAACCGGCCGGCCGACGGCGAGCCCGTGGGGCAGTGGGCCGGGTCGTCGCCGTCCGAGTCGCCCGGGTTCTTGATCCACAGCAGGTACTCGGCGCCGCCCTCACCGGCCCGGGAGGTCGCACCGAGTCTGCGCCCGGCCGGGTTGCAGAAGCCGACGTGGCCGCTGCTCGGCGCACCGGGGATCACATAACCGCCGTTGCCGTTGCGGGAGGTGTCCACCACCCACCGTACGGTGACGCCGAAGTCGGCCTGGAGCCGGGCGGCCAGCCGGCCGGCGTAGTCGTTGGAGACGGCGGTCGAGTCGAAGTTGGAGACGTTGACCGAGACCCCGCCGGCGAGCGCCGCGCCGGAGCGGTTGAGCAGCTCGGCCATCTTCGCCAGGCCGATCCCCTGGGCGCCGGTGGTGGTGTCTCCGAGGGTCCAGGCGGCGTTGCCCGCGTCCAGATAGGTCCGCACGAACCCGCCCTGTTCCCGCAGCCGTTGGTTGGCGTACCAGAGCATGTCGAAACGTGCCTCCGCGCCGCCCTGCATACAGGCGTCGTCGGCGGCCTGGGCCACCGCGTCGGGCTCCAGGACCACGATCGCGGGGCGGCCGCCGATGCCACGCGCGAACTTCGACATCCACGCCTTGTACAGCTCGGGGGAGCCGGCCCCGCCCGAGGAGGCTCCGCCGCAGTCACGGCCGGGGATGTCATAGGCGACCAGCACGGGCAGCCGGCCCTGTGCGGCGGCCGCGCCGACGTAGTCGCTCACCTCCGCCTCTATGGCGGTCGCGCCGTTGCCGTCGGCGTCCCAGTCGCCGTACCACTTCACCGTGTTGTGGTCGGCGATCGCCGTCTCGATCTTGGCGACGCGACCGTCCTGCGCGTTGTCCCGCACCCAGGTCGCCGCGTTGTTCGCCGGGTCGGTGTAGAAGCCCTCGCGGGCGGTGGAGGTGGTGAGCGAGACGTTGTCCAGCACGATGTCGGTGGCGAGCGGCTGACCGCCGAGCTGGAAGGTGATCTGCCCGGTGGCCTGCACGGTGGAGGTGAACGTCCACTGGAAGTGCCGGCTGGTGGTACCGAGGGCGACGGTCCGGTCCAGCGGTGCGGTGTAGGGGTCGACGCCCAGCTGCACGGTGGTCCGGATGTTCGCCGCTGCCGAGGACCGGGCGTCGAAGGACAGGGTGTACGCGACGCCCTGGCGCAGCTCGACGCCGTCCTGCCCGATCACCGCGTCCCACGGGTCGGCCGTCCCGGTGCCGACGGAGGCCAGCAGCGCTCCGCCGGAGGGCGCGACGGAGGCGTTCGGGGAGTTCCACCAGTCGGCGGTGTCGGTGGTGAAGGTCCCGTTCCGCGCCAGTTCCCCGTAGACGGCGTGGGCCTCGGCGGCCCGGGCCGCCGGCGCCGGACCCGCCGGCGGCACGGCGGCCGCCAGCAGGGCGGCGGTCAGGAAGGGAGCGGCGGCCGTGAACGGCCGTGGTGTCACACGCATGGTCAGAATCCCTCTGCAACCCTCTGTGTCTCGGCTCGCCGAAGCCGACCGAACACGGCGGAGGGAGCACCGGACGGTCCCCCCCGTGCACTTGGTCGTCTCCAGGCTCACGGCCCACTCTGGAAGCACTGGGTGATCGCGGTCAACTCGGGGACGACCGTGAGTCAACTGGAGCTTTCGGCAGAGGCGTTGGCGGCCGGCCGGACAGCGAGGGAGCCTTCTGACGCCGAACGGCGAGCACCCTCAGTCGCGGGCCGGGGGCGTGTAGAAGTCGCCGACGGATGTCCAGACGCCGTTCTTCACGACCACGCGCTGCACGCTGCGCGTGCCGAGATGGTCGCTCGCGCTGAACCTCATCACCGGCGACACCCCGGGATCCACCGCGGACGCCTTCTGGTACGCCGCCGTGAGGGCCTGGGACGTGACCGGCCCCTTGACGGTCTTCGCGATCTCGGCGAACACCTTCGCGTTGCTCCAGCCCCACAGGGCGAGGAAGCCCGCGTCCTGGCCGGGCTCGTACTTGGCCATCGCGGTCCGGAACTCCTTCACCGCGGGGTCCGGGTCCGAGGGCGCCTTCACCAGCTGGACCGCCTTGAGGCCCTCGGCCGCGTCCTCGGCCAGGGCGACCGTCGACTCGGCGGCCACCGGCGCGTAGGCGTAGGTGGGCAGGGAGAGCCCCTGGAGCTTGGCCTCCTTGAGGAAGGCGGCCGCCTCGGGGGAGGTGAGGATCAGGATCACCGCCTGGGTCTTCGCGGCCTTCACCTTGCTGATCACCGGTGTGTAGTCGGTCGTCTGGTACTTGACCGGCAGCCGCTCCACCTCGACCGACGGGTCGACCTTCTTCGCGACGGGCTCCACCTGCTTGGCCACGTTCACGAACGCGGCCGGGTCGCTGTGCACGACGAGGATCTTCTTCGCGCCGTCCTGCACCGCCCACGCGGCGATCGCCGAGGCCTGGTCCTCGTAGAGGGTCTGGGTGCCGAACAGGCCGGCGCGCGGCGGCTTGTACCAGGACTCGGAGCCGCCCACCTCGTTGAGGATCGGCACCTTGGACTGGTTGAGGACGAACGGGAAGGCCGCCTCCGCCTGCGAGGTGCCGTTCGCGTTGACGATGGCCACGACCTTGTCCTGACCGACCAGTTCGCGTGCGATCTGCACCGTCTGCTGGGGGTCGGCCGCGTTGTCCTTGACGGTCCACTTCACCTTGCGGCCGTTGATGCCCCCCGACGCGTTGAGCATCTTGAAGTACGCGTCGGCGCCCGCCCGCTCGGCCACGCCGTACGTGGCGGTCGCGCCGGTGAGCGGGAGCCACGCGCCGATGTGGATCTCGGAAGAGCTGCCGCCGGCTTCTGCGGAGTCCTCACCGGCACACGCGTTGGCGGTCAGCGCCACCACGGCCAGCAGGGCCGTCGCTCCCGCTGCTCGGCGGAATCTTCTTATTGTCCGGAACACGGTCCACCTCGTTCACCACGGGAGATCACAACAGGAGTGCACATCACGAGCTCACAACAGGAGTTCAGTTCACTGGGGAGGGCCGGGCGGAGGCCGCCGCGGTCGGGGCGGCCGTCAGGCCGCCGCTGAAGTACGCCGCTTCCGCCCGGGCCGCGAACGCGGGGTCGTCCGGCCGCCCGTGGGCCGCGACGACGCCCTCGTGCAGTACGGCCACCTCGTGGCAGACGGACATGGCCCGGCTGAGCAGTTGTTCGAGCAGTACGACGGTCAGGCCGTCGTGGGCGAGCCTGGCCAGCCGGTCGTACACCTCGTCGACGAGCGCGGGCGCCAGCCCCAGCGCAGGTTCGTCGACGATGAGGACGTCCGGCCCGACGATCAGGGCCCGGGCGATCGCGAGCATCTGCTGCTCGCCGCCGGACAGCCCGCCGGCGGACGCGGACATCCGGTCGCGCAGCCGTGGCGGCAGCCATTCGACGGTCTCCTCCAGCCGTTCGCGCAGCGGCGCACCGGTGATGCCCGCCGCGTACGCCGCGACTTCGAGGTTCTCGCGCAGGGACAGCGTCTTGAACAGGGCCCGCCCCTCGGGCGCCAGGCTGGTGCGGATCACGCCGCCCGCCTCCCGGTCGCCGTGGGCCGGTTCGAGCGACCCGTGCAGGATGCCGGCCAGCGTGCTCTTGCCCGCTCCGTTGGCTCCGGCGATGCCCAGCACGAGCCCCTGGCGGACGTCGAGGTCGACGTCCCGCAGGGCGACCACGCCGCCGTACGCGTGGCCGACGCCGCGCAGGCGGATCATGCTCCGGTCGCCCACGCGCTCGGGCGGCCGTGTCCTGCCCTCGACCGTCCCCAGGTACGACGACCGCACCTTCGGGTCGTCCAGAACGGTGTCCGGGGCGCCCTCGCCGATCGTGCGGCCGAAGTCGAAGGCGAGCACGCGGTGGGCGACGGAGAAGAGGTCGTCGAGGACGTGGTCGATGACGACCACGGCGGTTCCGTCGGCCTGAAGCCTCCTGATGTGCCCGGCCAGCAGGGCCCGTTCACTCGAGTCCAGGCCGCCGAACGGCTCGTCCAGGACCAGCAGTTTCGGTTCCCCGGCCATCGCACGGGCGAGGTCGAGACGCTTCTGCAGGCCGAACGGCAGCTCACCGGGGCGGCGGTCGGCCATGTCCGCGAGACCCACGGAGTGCAGCAGCCGCGCGACATCGGCCCGGTCCCGGGCGGTGATCCGGCGGCGGGTGCACAACACGTTCTCCGCGACGGTGAGTTCGGAGAAGACCTCCGCGTGCTGGAACGTGCGGCCGATGCCCAGCCGCCGCCGTGCGGTCGCCCTGGCCCTGAGCAGCGGCCGTCCGGCGAAGTCGGCGGTCCCGCTCACCCGACCGTTTCCGGTCAGCCCGGACAGCGCGTTCAACAGGGTCGTCTTTCCGGCCCCGTTGGGCCCGATGACCGCCAGGATCTCGTTCTGCCGCAGGGACAGCGAGGCGTCCTCCAGGGCCTTGAGACCTCCGTAGGCGACCGACACGTGCTCCAGGTGCAGCAGAACGGGCCCGTCGTCCGTGGACTCGGACGGTGACCGGGGCGACTCGACCGGCGTGCGGTCCGCCGACGCTTCGACGGGCGACGGCGACGGGACTTCCGCGTCCGGCGCTCGCAGCACCCGCCGCAGGACGATCCGCGCGGGCCTGGCGAGGAACGGCACGACGCCACCCGGCAGGAGGAGCAGCACCGCGATGAGCACGAGCCCCTGCACGACCGGCTGGGGCAGTCCGACGGCGGACGACAGCGAAGGGTTCCACGTGAGATAGACGCCGCCGGCCACCGCGCCGACGATGGTGCCGACCCCGCCGAGCACGCACGCCGCGATCAGCGAGATGCCCAAGGTCAGCGAGAACGGGTCCGGGCTGACGAACCCGGTGAGCAGCCCGAGCAGCACCCCCGCGAAGCAGGTGGCCGCCCCGCTCACCGCGAACGACAGCGCCGACTGCGCCTCCGGCGCGATGCCGATCGTACGGGCGGCCAGGGGGTGCGACTTGGCGGCGACCAGGCGCATCCGCAGCCCCGAGGCGGCGGCCGGCACGGCCAGCGCCAGCACCACGGCGGCCGCTCCGACCGCGAGGTACTGGGCGTCGGCGCCGCCGCCCGCGAGGGTGCCGAGGCCCAGCGCGCTGCGCAACTGGATCACCGGTACGCCCTGGTCGCCGCCGGTCACGCTGCTCCAGCGGTTGATCAGCTCCAGGGTGACCGTGGTGAACGCGAGGGTCAGCAGGGCGATGTAGAGCACCGAGAACCTGGCGCCCGCGTACCCCAGGAAGGCGCCGAGGGCGGCCCCGGTGGCGACGGCGCAGACGACCACCGTCTCCAGGGACCAGTCGTGGCCGCTGCCGTACGCGGCGAAGTAGGCGCCGATGGCGAAGAAGGCGGGGTGGCCCACCGACCAGATGCCGGACCAGCCGGCGAGCAGGCCGACCGACAGCACGACGATCGTGTACACGGCCGCGAGCCCCACCGAGTACATCTGGTACGCGGGGATCGCGCCGGCGGCCATGAACGCCGTCAGCACCGCGCCGGCGGCCGGGCCCAGGGCGGCCCGCGCCAGGAGGGAACGGTTGAAGACCATGGATGCGACCCCTCAGACCCGTTGGAAGGTGCGGGTGCCGAACATGCCCTGCGGACGGATCAGCAGTACCAGCACGGTGAACGAGAACACGAACGTGTCCCGGAAGCTCGCGGAGGCGTAGTTCGCCGCCAGGTTGTCCAGGACGCCGATGGTCAGCCCGCCGAGGACGGCTCCGTACATGCTGGTCAGGCCGCCCAGGAAGATGCCCGCGAAGGCCCGGAACAGGGGCGCGACGAGCGCGGTGGGCACCAGGCCGGAGCGCGGTGCGTACAGACAGGCGGCGAGTGCGGCCAGGCCCAGACCGAGCGCCCAGGAGATCCGGGCCAGGCGCTGCGCGCTCAGCCCGACGACGCGGGCGGTGTCCGCGGACTCGGCCACGGCGCGCATGGCCGAGCCGAGCGTGGTGCGGGAGAACAGATAGCCCACCAGCGCCATCGCGACGGCGGCGACGGCGATCGTGACCAGGCTCTGGACCGGCACCGCGGCGCCCGACCAGCGCACCGACCCGTCCACCAGGTCGGGGAAGGCCCTGGGCTGGTCGCCCCAGATCGATCCGGCCACGCTCTCCGCGATCAGGGACACGCCCATCGTCACGACGAGTGCGGAGAACAGCTGCCCCTGTCCCAACGGCCGGATCACCGTCTCACGCACGACCAGGCCCGCCGCGACGGTGATCGCGACCGCGGCGAGGATGCCGACCACGGTGGCCACGCCGCGGTCGTGGAGCGAGACCGCCACGTACAGGCCCAGGGTCGCGAGCGAGGCCATCGCGAAGTTCACGACGTCCGTGGCCCGATAGATGATCACCAGCCCGAGACCCATCAGGCCGTACACGGCTCCACTGGCCACACCACTGACCAGGACAAGCAGGAACTGACTCACAGTCCCTCCCTCGGGGAAGAGCGCGTTCGCGCCACGCATGCGGAAAGCATGATCACCTCACGAACCATCGAGTTAAAGTGAACTCAATTCAGTAAGCTAGACACTGGGATGCCGGACGGGCAAGCCTCGTGCACGGGATTTGTGCCGAGCGGCAGCCGAAGCCGGCCGGAGCTCAGCGTGCGAGGGCCGTCGGCGACCCGGCGAGGGCGGTCCGCGCCGCCGTCAGAGCGAAGACCAACGCGGGGGCGAGGCCGCCGGCGTAGGCCCGACGGTAGAGGCCCCCGGCGTCCGCGCCGGCCGCGAGGAGGCCGGGAACCGGGCGTCGGCCGTCCGGGTCGGGGGTCGTCGAGAGAACGTGCGTCGCGGCGTCGATCAGCAGGCCCCCGAAGGTGAACGTGATCGCCGGGGTCGCCTCGACGACATAGAACGGCGGCTCGTCGAGCGGCCGACGGTCGAGCAGTCGGCCCGGTGTCGGCCCGCCGTTCGCGTCGGCCGTGCCGGTCGCGCCGGCGCCGCCCACGCAGTCGTTGAACTCCTGGATGCGGTCGCGGATCGCGGCGCCGGGATAGCCCCATTCCTCGGGCATCGAGGCGAAGTCCTCCAGGCTGTCGGCCACCGCGCTGCGGGCGCCGGCGCGATGGCAGAGCTGGAACTTGTCCACGCCGGGGATGCCCTCCACGTACGAGGCGCTGATCCACTCGCGGTGCACCCGCGCGTCGGCGACCAGCAGCCCGCGGGCCTGCGGCCGTTCCAGCAGCGCCATGGTGGTCAGATGGTCCCCGATCGTCTCGTCGACGAAGCGCTCGCCCGTCGTGTCGAACAGCAGGGCGTGCTCGCTGTAGTAGAGCGCCAGTTCGACGAACCGCGCGGGGTCGGCGAGCGGGACTCCGGCCGGCATCAGGTGGCCGTAGAACCCCGCGTCCTTCTCCCCGAAGGCCGCGCCCGCGGCGCGCCCGAGGACGAGGCCGTCCCCCCGGCTGTGCGGGTTGGCCCGCAGCCCGATGTCCGCGGCCTGAGGATGGACGAGCTCGGCGCGCAGGCTCGGATCCCCCTGGAAACCGCCGGTCGCGAGCAGGGTCCAGATGGCCTCGATCCGGCGCACGGATCCGTCCGGCAGGAGGCAGTCCGCGCCTTTGACCACGCCGTTCTCCGTCACGAGGGAGCGGGTCCAGGTGCCGGTCAGCACGTCCTGGCCCCGGTCGCGGATCAATCGCTCGCACGTGTCGAGGTAGTGGTTCGTGTCCACCTGGTGCCCGCGGCCGAACCCGAGCACGGGCACCGGCGGCCGGCATTCCACGCCGAGCGACCGGATCCAGCTCACGCCGTCGGCGAACCCGTCCACCAGGGCGGCGGCCAGCTCCGGGTCGCCGTCCGGGTTGACCCGGCGCATCTCCTCGAAGGTCGGGGTCGTCCATACGAAACCGGCGAAGCGCGCGGAGCCGCCGGTGCGCTCCGCCTTCTCCACCAGCACCACCGAGCCGCCCTCGGCGGCCACTCGGGCGGCGGCCGTCAGGCCGGCCATGCCGCCGCCTATCACCAGCAGATCCACTGTCTCCGCATTCATAGCGGGTCACACCGCCTTCGCGTCGCCGAGTAGTGCGACAAAACGCTAATTGAACTCACTTCTGGAGTCGAGGGGCCGGTCGGCAGTGGGTGCGACAGTACGGGTTTCAGTCGGACGGACGGTTCAGTCGGGGAACAGCACCGCGCGCCCCCGGACCCCGCCGGAGCGGAGCCTGTCGACGGCCTCCGTCGCGTTCGACAGCGCGAACCGTTCGACGCCCGCCTTCAGCACCCCCTCGCACGCCAGGGCGACCACGGCTTCCAGTTCGGGCCGGGTCCCCCAGAAGGGCAACGAGACCCGCGCTCCGGGAGGGAGCGCTCCGGGTTTGCGGACCGTCAGCTCCCCGCCGCCGCTGCCCACCACCGCCAGTTCCCCGCCCGCCCGCAGTACGTCCACCGCCAGCTCCAGGCTGGAACGACTGCCGACGAAGTCCAGCACGGCCGCCGCGCCCACTCCGCCCGTCCGGCCGCGCAGGACCGCCGCCGTGTCGGGCCGCGGCAGCGTGCCGAAGTGCGCCCCGCACTCGTCGGCCAGGGCGAGGGCCTCCTCCCGCACGTCCACCGCCAGAACCTGCGCGGTCGTCGTGGCGCGCAGGATCTGGACGGCCAGATGCCCCAGCCCGCCGACGCCGACGACCACGACGCCGGCGCCCGGCTCCTGGCCCAGCGTGCGCCGGACCGCGGCCACGGCGTGGTACGCGGTGAGCCCGGCGTCGGACAGGGGCGCCGCCTGGGCGGCGGCCAGGTCGCCCACCGGGACCAGCAGCCGTCCGGACGGAACGAGCAGCAGGTCGGCCATCCCGCCGTCGCGTCCGAGTCCCGCCCCGGTGCCGGCGCGGTCCGCGTCCAGGGCGGCGCGCCGGTCGCAGTAGTTGTCCGCGCCGATCGCGCAGCGCGCGCAGCCTCCGCAGCCCCAGGGGCCGTGGACGACCACCCGCTCGCCCACCGCGGGCCCCCCGGCCAGCGGGCCGCGTTCCACCACCCGGCCCGCGACCTCGTGCCCGAGGGTGAACGGAAGCCGGTAGGGGAGATCGCCCGGCCGCGCGTCGATGACATGGAGGTCCGAACGGCAGAGGCCGGCCGCCTCCACCCGGATCAGCACCTCTTCGCCCGTGGGGGTGGGCCGCGGCACCTCGGTGAGGATCGGCGGACCGCCCCAGCGGGTCAACCGGACCGCTCGCGTCCTGTCTGTTGACATACGTGAGACAGTAACAAAAATGAAGTCAGTTCAGTAACTGACCGTGGGGTGGTGACCGTGCATGGACGGTGAGCACACGAGGCGCTTCGGCGGGCGGATCGCGCTCGTCACCGGCGCGGGATCCGGCATCGGTGCGGCGGTGGTCCGGCGACTCGGCGCGCAAGGCGCCGAGGTCTTCGCCGCGGACGTCGACGGCCCGGCGGCGGAGGCCCTCGCGAAGCAGGTGCCGGGGGCGCACTCCCTCGCCGTCGACGTGGCCGACCCGGCGCAGGTCGACGGGGCCTTCGACGAGGTCGTACGACGGCACGGGCGGCTCGACGTCGTGGTCCACGCGGCCGGCGTCGACGACCCCACCGCCAAGGAGTGGATCGCCGAGGCCCTGGTGGCGGACCGGCCGCCGGACGTGACGGGGCGGCTCGGCGACGACGCCTGGGGGCGCGTCATGCGCGTCAACCTGGACGGCGCCTTCCACGTCCTGCGTGCCGCCCTGCGGGTCATGACCCCGCACCGGTCCGGAGCCGTCGTCACCGTCGGCTCCTCCTCGGTCTTCGACGCCCCGGCCGGCTATCCGCACTACGCGGCCTCGAAGGCCGGCGTCCATGCGCTGAGCCAGTCGGTCGCCAAGGAGGCGATCGCGTTCGGCGTCCGCGTCAACACGGTCGCGCCGGGGCCGACGGAGACGGGCATGGCCGCCCGGACCCCCGCGGCGCTGCGCAGGGGTTTCGCCGATCCGCGGGTGCGCCCCTACGCGACGCCGGAGGAGATCGCCGACATCGCGCTGTTCCTGGCCGGTGACGAGGCCGCGAACCTCGTGGGGGCGGTGCTGCTGGCCAACGGCGGACGGTTCACGGTGTGAAGGGTCCCTGGCGTGTGTCGGCTGCGGGCTGTCCGCGGCTGGTCGCGCCCCGCGGCGGAGCCGCGGATCGATACAGCCCCGCGCCCCTGGGGTGCGACCGAGGGAGGTTCGGATGTTCCGGCTCGATGCCGATCCCGTGCTGTTGCTGGAGTCCGACGAGCGGCGCGAACTGCGCACGGTCCTGAGGGACCTGCTGGCCGAAAGCTGTGGGCCCGAAGAGGTTCGCGAGCAGGCCGGGAGTCCGCGCGGATACGACCAGGCGCTGTGGGGCCGGCTCGCCGGCGAGATCGGAGTGCACGGGCTCGCCGTGCCCGAGGAGTACGGCGGCGCCGGCTACACCTTCGCCGAACTCGCCGTGGCGCTGGAGGAGACCGGGCGCGTGCTGTGCCCCGCACCCCTGCTGGCCAGTGTCGTCCTCGCCGGGCAGGCCCTGCTGGACAGTGGCGACCGGCGGGCCTGCGCGCGCTGGCTGCCGGGCATCGCCACCGGTGCGCTCACGGCGACGGTCGCCGGATTCCTGCACCCCGCCGACGTGACGGCCGAGCACGGTCCCGACGGCTGGGTGCTGCGCGGAGCCGCCGATTTCGTGCCCGACGGAGCGGGCGCCGACCTGCTGCTGGTCGAGGCCCGCGCACCGGACGGGAAGCGGCTGTTCGCCTGCGAGCCGGACGGCGCGACCTGCGACCGTACGGGTCGCCGGGTCCTCGACCCCACACGCCGCCAGGCGCTCGTCCGCTTCCGCGGAGCCCCGGCCGAGCCGGTCGGCGAGCCCGGGCGGGCGGCGGAGGTCGTCGATGCCGTCCTCGACGCCGGGCGGGTGGCTCTGGCGGCCGAGCACGTCGGCGGCAGCGCGCAGGCCCTGGACGCCGTACTCGCCCATGTGTCCCGGCGAACTCAGTTCGGCCGGGCCATCGGCTCGTTCCAGGCGGTCAAGCACCGGCTGGCCGACCTGCTCGTCGAGGTCGAGGGCGCGAGGTCGGCCTCGGCGTACGCGAGCGCCTGCCTCGCCGCGCGGGCGGGAGGGCTGCCGGTGGCGGCGAGCGCGGCGGCGGTGGCCTGCACCGGCGCCTACCGGCTGGCCACCACGGAATACGTCCAGCTCCACGGTGGGATCGGCTTCACCTGGGAACATCCGGCACACCTTTATGTGCGCCGGGCTCGGGCCGACGAAGCGCTGTTCGGCACGGCGGACGACCATCGCCTGCGGCTGGCCGGCCTGCTCGGCTTCGCCGGCCGCACCGACTGACCGGTCGCCGCCTGCCGGTCGTGTGGAGCAGCGACCCCGTCCCGGTCCATTGACACGGGCAACCACTGCCCGCAGAATCGAACTCAATTCAGTTCAGTTTGGAGGAGCTCATGGCAGTCGAAGACGAGATCCAGTTCGAGCGGGACGGACATGTCGCGCGGGTCTGGCTGAACCGGCCGCACAAGAAGAACTGCGTGACCGTGCCGATCCTGAACCGGCTGGACGAGATCATCACCGAGGTCGACGCCGACCCCGAGCTGCGCGTGCTGGTACTGCGCGGGCGCGGCAACACCTTCTGCTCCGGGTTCGACCTGGACAGCCTCAAGGCCGACTTCGTCGGCAGGTCCAACGCGATCGACGTCGCCGTCCTGTCGGCGAAGGTCTGCGACCGGCTCTACTCGATGAGGACGCCGTCCATCGCCGTCCTCGAAGGCCATGTCACCGCGGGCGGCTTCGAGCTGATGATCTCCTGCGACTTCGCCATCGCCGCGGACGACGCCCTGATCGGCGACTTCCACATCCGGCGCGCGCTGTTCGGCGGCGCCGGACCGATCTACCGGGTGCCGCGCATGATCGGCGTCCGCAAGACCAAGGAACTGATGCTCACCGGCAAGCTGCTCACCGGGGTCGAGGCCGCCGAGTTCGGCCTCATCAATTCCTCCGCGCCCGCGGACAAGCTCGACGCCACCGTCGACGAGTTCGCCGACCAGCTCATCGACAAGAGCCCGTTCACCATGTGGATCACCAAGATGACCATCGACCGCAGCCTCGACGCCGACATCCAGTCGCTGATGGTCATGGAGCACCTCGCGGTCGGCGTGATGCTCAACTCCGAGGACGCGGCGGAGGGCGTGGCGGCGTTCCTGGAGAAGCGGGAGCCGCAGTGGAAGGGCCGCTGACCGGCGGGCCGGAGACCGGGAGCCGCCTGCGCGGCTCCCGGTGCGCCGGCTGTGCGGTGGCCGCCTACCCCGCCCAGCAGGCGTGTCCGCGCTGCGGCGGACCGGCCGAGCCGGTCCTGCTCTCGGCGACCGGCGCCCTGTGGACCTGGACCGCACAGCGGTACCCGCCCAAGTCGCCGCCGTACGTCCCGCCCGCCGCCGGATTCGCGCCGTTCACCGTCGGATACGTCGAACTGCCGGAAGGCGTCCGCGTGTTGGCCGCTCTCGACATCCGGCCCGAGGACGCCGAGATCGGCATGCCGGTGACGATCACGGCGGGGGACGGCGTCCCCAGGGCCACGGGAGCCGCCGTATGAGCAACGAGGAAGTGCTCGTCTGCGGCGTTGGGATCACCTCCTTCGCCCGTACGGACGCGAGCGGCCGCAGCCTGGCCGTCCAGGCCGTACGGACCGCCCTGGCCGACGCGGGACTGCCGTGGTCCCGGGTGCGGGCCGCACACGGCGGCAGCGATTCCGCGGGCAACGCCGACACGCTCGTCGCCGAACTCGGCCTGACGGGGGTGCCGTTCACCAATGTCCGCAACGGCTGCGCGACCGGCGGCAGCGCGCTCGTCGCGGCCACCCACGCGATCCGATCCGGAGCGGCGGACGTGGCCCTCGCCGTCGGCTTCGACAAACACCCGCGGGGCGCCTTCGACCCGCGGCCCGCCGACTGGGGGCTCGACGAGGCCTACGGCCGCGACGGGCTGATGGTGACCACCCAGTTCTTCGCCATGAAGATCCAGCGGTACATGTACGACCACGGCATCAGCGCCCGCACCCTCGCGCTGGTCGCCGAGAAGGCGTACGCCAACGGAACTCTCACCCCGCACGCCTGGCGCCGCAAACCGCTCGACGCGGACGAGGTCCTGGCGTCCGGCATGGTCAACGACCCCCTGACCCGGTACATGTTCTGCTCGCCCGGCCAGGGCGCGGTCGCCCTGATCCTGTGCAACCGCGCGGTGGCCCGCGAGATCGGAGCGACGCCGGTCGCGCTGCGCGCGGCGGTCGTCCGGACCCGCCGGTTCGGCTCCTTCGAGGTGTTCAGCCCGTGGGCGCCGCCGGGAACGCCGACGAGCGTGACCGCGGACGCGGCGCAACACGCCTTCGAGGAAGCCGGTTTGGGGCCGCGCGACATCGACGTGTGCCAGTTGCAGGACACCGAGAGCGGCGCCGAGGTGATGCACATGGCCGAGTGCGGATTCTGTGAGCACGGCGAGCAGGAGTCGCTCATCCCGTTCGGGGCGACCCGCATCGACGGCCTGCTGCCGGTCAACACCGACGGCGGATGCATCGCCAACGGCGAGCCCATCGGCGCCTCCGGACTGCGGCAGGTCCACGAGGTCGTACAGCAGTTGCGCGGCCGGGCCGGCGACCGGCAGGTGCCGGGGGACCCGTCGACCGGCTTCACCCATGTGTACGGCGCGCCGGGCGTCAGCGCCTGCACCGTGCTGACCCGTTGAGAGTCCGTCGAGAGGAGGATCATGGACGGCATACCCGCCCCGGAGGAGTTCCGCGCCGAGGCCCGGCGCTGGCTGAAGAGCGTGGCGACAGCGCGCGCCGCACACCATGAGTGGGGTCGCGGCGACGATTCGGTGGCCGTCTTCGAGAACTGGACCGAGGCCGAGGAACGCGCCCACACGGACCGCGCACGGGACTGGGAGCGCACCCGCTACGACCGGGGCTGGGGCGCACTCGCCTGGCCACCGGAGTACGGCGGCCGTGAACTGCCCGCCCACTACGAACAGTTGTACCGGTCCGAGGAGTCCGGCTTCGACGTGCCGAGGCGCACCGAGATCTTCCCGGTCACCCGGCAACTCGTCGCCCCCGCCATCCGCATCTGGGGGACGGAGGAGCAGCAGCGGCGCTGGCTGCGCCCCATGCTCCGCACCGACGAACTCGCCTGTCAGCTGTTCTCGGAGACGGAGGCCGGCTCCGATCTCGCCGCCGTCCGCACCCGGGCCGTGCGCGAAGGCGACGGCTGGATCCTCGACGGCCACAAGATCTGGACCTCCGGGGCCCGGGTCGCCACCTGGGGCGTGGCCGTCTGCCG
Organism: Streptomyces sp. NPDC050263; assembly: GCF_040655955.1. Classification (NCBI taxonomy): domain Bacteria; kingdom Bacillati; phylum Actinomycetota; class Actinomycetes; order Kitasatosporales; family Streptomycetaceae; genus Streptomyces; species Streptomyces sp. NPDC050263. Next base: position 34,237 of record NZ_JBFAKW010000073.1, read on the forward strand.
CACCGATCCCGACGTGCCCAAACACGCGGGCATCACGGTCTTCCTGGTCCGCATGGACGCGCCGGGCGTCACCGTACGGCCCATCCGGCAGATGACCGGCGGCGCCAGCTTCAACGAGGTCTATCTGGACGACGTCCATGTGCCCGACACCGACCGGCTCGGCCCCGTCGGCGAGGGCTGGCGGGTCACCCTCGCCGTGCTCGCCGCCGAACGCCTCGACTCCGGCGGGCTCGGCCTGGACAACGCCGACCGCGCCCTCGACCTCGCCCGGCACCTGCCCCGCCCGCTCACCGACGGGGAGCGGCAGCAGGCGGCCGACCTGTTCGTCCGCGCCCTCGTCCAGCGGCTCACCGGTCTGCGGGTGATGTCGGCGCTGGCGGCCGGCCGCGCACCGGGCGCCGAGGCCTCGGTCGGCAAGCTGCACGCCACCGCGACCATGCGCGCCACCACCGACCTCGTCCAGCAACTCCTCGGACCGCGCCTCGCCGCCGACACGGGGGAGTGGGGCACCTTCGCCTGGACCGAGCAGCTGCTCGGCGCTCCCGGCTACCGCATCGCCGGCGGCAGCGACGAGATCCAGCGCAACATCCTCGCCGAGCGCGTGCTGCGACTGCCCAAGGAGCCGAAGGGAGCGGGAAGTTGAGCACCACCACCGAAGTCGCCGAACTCGCCCGCCGGGTCCGCGAACAACTGGCCGAACGACACCCGGGCGCTCCCCTCGGCGACCTGCGCACCCTGCCCGGCGGCCACTCGGGGCTCACCTACTCCATCACGGCGGGACCGGTCTCCTACGTCGTGAAGGCCGTGCCACCGGGCCGGCGGCCCATCGGGCGCGACGACGTGCTGCGCCAGGCCCGGATCCTGCGCGCACTCGACGGCTCACCGGTGCCCGTCCCGGGCGTCGTCGCCGTCGACGAGACCCAACCGGCCTGGTTCGCCATGGAGTTCGTCGACGGCGAGGCGATCGAGCCCGTCCTCGACGAACACCGGCTCGACCCGGGACGGTGCCGGAGCAGGATGCTGGTACTGGCCGACGTACTGCGCGACCTGCACGCCACGAAGAGCCCGGAGACCGCTGAACCCCTGGACCCGGCAGGGGAGTTGGACAGATGGAGCCGCACCGTGCGCGCGGTCCCGCCCGAACTCCGGTCCGGGGCCGAGGACGTGTTGGCCGCCCTGGCCGCACACCTGCCCGAACCGGTCGCCCCCACCCTCACCCACGGCGACTTCCGCCTCGGCAACGCCCTGTTCGAGGGCGACCGACCGGCCGCCGTCGTCGACTGGGAGATCTGGGGCTACGGCGATCCGCGCATCGACCTCGCATGGTTCCTGCTCTTCGCCGACCACCGCAACTTCCCCCGGCTCGGCCGTGCCGTCCCCGGCCTGCCCACCGAGGAGGAGCTGCTCACCGCCTACCTCGACGGACACCCCGAACCCCCCGCCTTCGACTGGTTCCGCGCCCTGGCCCGCACCAAGATGGCCGCGATCATGGGCCACAACCTGCGCCGGCACCGCGAAGGCCGGCACCACGACCCCGACCAGGAGCGGCTGCCGCCGACCATCGCGGCGATGATCCGCGCGGCCCACGACCTCCTCGCCCGACGGCCCTGAAGGAGCGCCACCATGGATTTCGCACTCTCCCCGAGGGCCGACGAACTCCGCTCGCGCATGGCCGCGTTCATGGAGGAGTACGTCCTGCCCGCCGAGTCCGTCTACGACCGGCAGCTCGCCGAGGCGGAAGATCCCCATGAACTGCCCCCGATCATGCGCGAGTTGAAGGAGAAGGCGCGAGCCGAGGGCCTGTGGAACCTCTTCCTCGCGCACGGCGACCGGGGCGCCGGCCTCACCAACCTCGAATACGCGCCGCTCGCCGAGCTGGCCGGACGGTCGGTGATCGGCCCGGAGGTGTTCAACTGCTCCGCCCCCGACACCGGCAACATGGAGCTGCTCGCCCTGTTCGGCACCCTCGAGCAGCAGGACCGCTGGCTGCGACCCCTGCTCGCCGCCGAGATCCGGTCCTGCTTCGCCATGACCGAGCCCGAGGTGGCCAGCTCCGACGCGCGCAACATCCGCACCCGGATCACCCGGGACGGAGACGAGTACGTCGTCGACGGCCACAAGTGGTACACGTCCGGGATCCTCGACCCGGACTGCCGACTGATCATCCTGATGGGGGTCACCGACCCGGACGCACCGACGTACCGGCAGCAGAGCATGCTGCTGATCCCGCGCGACACCCCCGGCATCACGATCCTCCGCGATCTGCCGATGTTCGGCTACACCGACCGCTGCGGCCACGGCGACGTGCTCTTCGAGAACGTTCGGGTGCCGGCTTCGGCGCTGCTGGGCGGCGAGGGCGAGGGATTCGCCCTGGCCCAGGGGCGGTTGGGGCCCGGGCGCATGCACTACGCCATGCGGGCCGTCGGATTCGCCGAACGGGCACTGGAGTTGATGTGCCGCCGCACCCTGACCCGCACCGCGTTCGGCGGCCCGCTCGCCGAACGGGGCGTCGTGCGCGAATGGATCGCCCGCAGCCGCATCGAGATCGAGCAACTTCGCCTGCTGGTCCTCAAGTCGGCCTGGCTGATGGACACCTCGGGCAACGCGGCCGCCCGCACCGAGGTCGCCGCGATCAAGGTGGCTGCGCTGGAGGTGGCCCACCGGGTGGTCGACCGGGCCGTCCAGGCGCACGGCGCCGCGGGGGTCAGCGACGACACCGTACTGGCGCGGCTGTACGCCATCACCCGGGCGCTGCGCATCGCGGACGGTCCGGACGAGGTCCATCTGCGGACGGTCGCACGGCGTGAACTGGCCAAGTACCCGGAGGAGTCGGCGTGAACGCACAGGTAGGGAACGGACAGGCGCGGAACGAACGGGCGCGGAACGAACCGGTGCTGGACGGCCGCGTCGCCGTGATCACCGGCGGCTCCCGGGGCATCGGCCTCGGCATCGCCAAGGCGTACCGGGAGGCGGGCGCCCATGTCGTCATCGCCGCCCGGAAGGCGGAGGGACTGGCGGCCGCGCGCGAGGAACTCCTGCGGGTCAAGGGCGACGGCGAGATCCACGAGGTGGTCGCCAACGCCGGGGAGCCCGAGGACGCCGAACGCTGCGCCGAGGAGACCGTGGCCCGCCTCGGCAGGCTCGACGTCCTGGTCAACAACGCGGCCACCAACCCCTACATGGGCGATCTCCTCGACCTCGACCTGCCGCGCGCGGAGAAGACCGTACGGGTCAACCAGTACGGCATGATCGCCTGGACCCGGTGCGCCTGGCGGGCGTGGATGCGCGAGCACGGGGGAGCGGTCGTCAACATCGCCTCCGTGGGCGGACTCATCGTCGACCCCCACATCGGCTGGTACAACGCCACCAAGGCGGCCATGCTGCACATGACCCGCCAACTCGCCTACGAACTCGGCCCGATGGCCCGTGTGAACGCGATCGCGCCCGGACTGATCAAGACCGAGCTGGCCCGGGCCGTCTGGGAGCCGAGGGAGCCGATCCTCACCGCGAAACTGCCGCTGCGCAGACTCGGGACGGTGGAGGACGTGGCCCGCGCGGCCCTCTTCCTGGCGTCCGAGGCGTCGTCCTGGATGACGGGACAGACGCTGGTGCTCGACGGTGGCGCGACCGTGCTGCCGATCGGGGTGGAGGCATGACCCCGGTGGTGACCCCCGTGGCGGAGCTGTTCTCGCTGTACGGGCGGACCGCCGTGGTCACCGGGGCGTCGTCCGGGCTCGGCGCCCGGTTCGCCACGGTGCTCGCGTCGGCCGGCGCCACCGTGCTCGCCGCCGCCCGGCGACTGGACAGGCTCAAGGAACTCGCCGACGGCGACCCGCGCATCCGCCCCGTCGTCTGCGACGTCTCGCGGGCGGAGGACCGGGTGCGGCTCATGGAGACGGCGCTCGACGAGACCGGCCGGATCGACGTCCTCGTCAACAACGCGGGCGCGCCCGGCGCCGCACGCGCCGAGGACGAGAGCGCCGACGATTTCGCCGGGGTACTGGACGTGAACCTGGTGGCGCCGTTCCATCTGGCGCGGCTGCTGGCCGAGGCGCCGTCGTCGGTTCGTACGCAGCCGGTTCGTACGCAGCCGGTTCGTACGCGATCGGTGGTGAACGTCTCGTCCGTCCTCGGGCTGGTCTCCGGCGCCCCACTGGGAGGTGCGGCCTACGCGGCGTCCAAGGCCGGGCTCCTCGGGCTGACCCGGGAGCTGGCGGGGCAGTGGGGAAGGTCGGGAGTGCGGGTCAACGCGCTCGCGCCCGGCTGGTTCCGCTCGGAGATGACCGACGAGCTGTTCGCCGACGAGCGCTCCCGGCGCTGGGTCGAGCGCGGCACGATGCTGGGGCGCGGCGGCGACCCGGGCGAGCTGGACGGGGCGCTGCTCTACCTGGCCTCGGACGCGTCCTCGTACTGCACCGGGCACGTGCTCACCGTGGACGGCGGGTGGACGGCGCGATGAGGGTCACGGTCGAGGTCGACGGCGACGGGCTGGCCCGGGTCGAGATGTGCCGCGGGGCGGGCAACGCCGTCGACCTGGCGATGGCCCGGGCGTTGCTGGAGGCCGCCCGGGAGTGCGAGGAGGCTCGGGTGCGGGCGGTGCTGCTCACCGGGCGGGGGCGGTCCTTCTGCGTCGGCGGTGATCTGAAGGAGTTCGCCGCGCTGCCCGCGGAACGGCTGGCCGGGCATCTCACCGACGTCACCGACGCGCTCCACGGGGCGCTGCGGATCCTCGCCGGGCTGGACGCTCCGCTGGTGGTCGCCGTGCGGGGGGCCGTCGCGGGCGCCGGGCTGGGGCTCGTGGCGGCGGCGGACGTGAGCCTCGCGGCGACCGACGCCGGCTTCACGGCCGCGTACACCGCGATCGGGTACACGCCGGACGCCGGGGTCAGCTGGTCCCTGCCCCGGCTCGTCGGACCGCGGCGGGCCGTGGACCTGCTGTTGACCAACCGGCGCGTCCCGGCCGCCGAGGCACTGCAGATGGGCCTGGTGGGCCGGGTCGTCGCGCCGGAGCGGCTGAACGAGGAAGCCGAGCAGGCGGCGGGCGCGCTGGCACGCGGGGCGACAGCGGCGTACGGGGCGACCCGGCGGCTGGTCGGGCGGGCGCTCGTTGACGACCTCGACGAACACCTCGACGCGGAGGCCGGTCGACTGGCCGCCGCCGCAGTCTCCGCTGAGGGCCGGGAAGGCGTGGCGGCGTTCCTCGCCGGACGCCGGCCCGACTTCGCGGGACCCCGCTCCTCGCAGACGGAAGGCCTGCGAGGGACCCGGACGATCTTCGATTCGTAGCCGACCTGAACTTGGGTCTACTCTCGGACGACCGGGGCGGTGATCGGTGCCGACCGTGGAGGAGAGGGAGAGACGATGGCAAGGGCGCGGATCGTGGATCCGGAGGAGGGGCCCAGGTCGAAGCGCAGCGCGATCCTCGTGGCTGCCGTGGAACGGTTCGGGGAGGACGGCTACGAGAACACCAAGTGGTCCGAGGTGGCCGACCGGGTCGGCATCGGCCAGACCGCGCTGTACCACTACTTCGAGTCCAAGGCCCACTGCCTGCTCACCATCATGCGGCTGGAACTGCAGCGCTCCCACGACCAGTTCGTCGAGGCCACGGGCGGTGTGTCGGAACCGGTGGAGGAGCTGCGCGGGGCGGTCCGGGCCGCGTTCGCGGTGACCGACCAGGAGATCCGCCAGATGCGCATCCTCCAGGCCAACATGTCTTTGCTGGCCACCCCGCGGAAGTCCAAGCGGGAGGAGACCGAGCGGGTCGCGGCCCGCCAGCTGGTCCAGATGGTCGAGCGGGACTGGACGAGCCTGCTGATGCGCGGCATGGCGAAGGGCGCCTTCCCGGTCCGTGACGCGCACACGCTGGGCCTCGCCGTGCTCGGCATGATCGTCAGCGTCTGGCGGTGGTACCGCCCGACCGGGGCGATCCCCCTGACGGAGATCGGTGACTCGATCGAGGGATGCGTGGTGCGGATGGTCGCGCAATAGGCTCCGCCCCGCCTCTTGCCGGGGCGGGGCAGTCGTCTTACAGTCAAACTGAACTGAACTCAGGTTGTTTGATGGCGCCGAGGGAGAGCGATCGGCAATGGTGCTTCGCGAATACATGGCCAGAATGGACGGCCAGGACCCGGAAAAGGCCCTGGAACTTCTGGAACCCGGATTCCGGTTCCTCATCGCCCTCCCGGGCGGACAACACAGCGGCACGTCCCGCGCGGACTTCGCCGACTACATCGCCGGACGCAACGCCGCGGACCGCAGGCACGAGATCGTGCGGTACACCGTCGACGGCGACGTCGAGACGGCGTACGGCTTCGTCGTCGACCAGGGCGTGACCACCGGCGCGTTCCTGTCCGCCGTACAGGTCTCGCCCGCCGGGCTGATGGCCCGCTACCAGTCCTTCTTCACCCCCGACTTCGACCTCGTGGACCGGCCGTGAGCGCGCCCGCCACGTCCGCCGCCCCTTTCCTGACCACCTGGTTCGGGATCCTGGACAGCGACGACGCCGACCGCATCCTCGACCTGATCAGCGACGACTTCTCCTTCTCCATCCTGTTCTCCACCGGGGGCGACGCCGGCACCGACTTCCACGGCGGCCGGGCCGAGATGGAGGGCTACCTCGCCCAGCGCGAGGTGGGCGTCCGCACCCACCACCTGCTCACCGCGTCCACCGTCGGCCGGGACGAGCTGTACCTCGGCGAGGTGCGCCGGTCGGGCGTACCGGAGGCGACCTTCGTGGCGTCGGCGCGGCTCGACGCCGAAGGCCGGGTACGCCGCCTGCTGATCGGGCGCTCGCCCGCGGTCCTGTTCACCTGAGCGGACCCGATCCTGAGGAGGCGTGATGTACAACCTCGTCCTGCTGGCGGCCCGGCCGCCCGAGTGGCCCCACGAACGGTTCATCGCCTGGTGGCGCGGCGAACACGCCGAACTCACCCGGCGGCTGCCCGGGCTCAGGTCCTGGCGGCACACCGACCTCGACGCGGCCCTCGAACCGCGCTCCGAGGGCTGGGACGGCCTGTCCGTCCTGAGCTTCGACACCGCCGAGGACCTGCGCAAGGCGCTGGAGAGCCCGGAGTGGGCGGCGGCCGTCGCCCAGGTCGGCGACATGCGCGGCCGCCGGATCGCCGTCATGGGCGGCGAACTGGAGATGTACGGCGGCTGAGTACAGGAGAGGTTCGGCACACAGGCTTCGCGAAGAGGCGAGGAAACGGATGCGACAGACAGTGCGGGAGTTCTACTACCGGTCCGAACAGGCCGACTTCACAGCCGTCGTCGACGATCACGGACGCCACGGCGCACGCGATCTCCTACAGCGGGCCGTCGACCTGGCCGAGGCGATGACCCCGGAGGGCACGGCGGGCGGCACCGTGCTCCTCCAGGCCGACAACTCGTGGCGCACCGTCGCGGCGACCCTGGCCGTCGGACTGACCGGCGGAGTCCTGGCCCTGGTCAACCGGCACACGACCCGTGCCGAGTTCGCCGCCGCCATGGAGGACATCAGGCCGGACGTCCTGATCGCCGAACCGTCCGCCATGCAGGAGTGGGGCGCCGCCCCGGCCCTGCCGGACGCCCTGACGTCCGAGGCCCTGGACGGCTGGACGGTCCGCGCCGGCCGGGGCCCGCGCGATGTCTCCCGCTGGTCCGGCGGCACCGTCATCGGCCTCACCTCCGGCTCCACCGGGCGCCCCAAGGGCGTCGTCCAGTCCGAGAGCGCCCTGCGGTACGCGTGCTCGTGCACCATCGACGTCAACGGCCTGCGCGACGGGGACGCGGTGGCGGCCGTCGTCCCGCTCTCCTCGACCGCCGCCTACTGCTTCGGCGTCTGCCTCGCGCTCATGCTGGGCGGCCCGCTCGTCCTGACCGGCCGCTGGGACCGTGAGGAGGCGCTCGCCCGGATGGCCGCCCATGACGTCCGGTGGACCATGTGCGTGCCGACCATGGCTCTCCAGATGGGCTCCGCCGCGGCCGGCTCGCAGGCCCTCGACGGGGTCCGCTCGATCACCGTCGGCGGCGGCCCCATGGACCGCGGCGCCCTCGCCCGCGCCGAACGCTCGCTCGGGACGAAGATCCTGCGCGTCTTCGGCATGTCCGAGTGCCTCGGACACACCTCCCCCCGGCCCGACGACCCCGAGGAGATCCGCCTGGGTCGCGACGGACGGCCCTTCCCCGGCACCGACCTCAGGGCGGTCGCGGCCGACGGCGCCGTACTCGGACCCGGGGCGACCGGCCGGGCCCAGGTCCGCGGCCCGTCCCTCTTCCTCGGCTACGCCCGCGACGGCGAGGTCGAACCGCCGGCCCTCACCCCGGACGGCTTCTTCCCCACCGGCGACCTGCTGGTGACCGGCGCGGACGGCACCGTCACCGTCATGGGCCGCGAGAAGGACGTCATCATCCGCGGCGGACGCAACCTCGACATCACCGAGATCGAACGCGCCGTCGCCGCGCATCCGGCGGTGGCCCGCGTCTGCGTGACCCCGGTACCGGATCCGCTCCTCGGCGAACGCGCCGCCGTGCTCGTCGTGGTCGAGGACGGCAGCGCTGCACTCGGCCTCGACGAGCTCACCGCACACCTCGCCCGCACCGGCCTGTCCAAGTCCAAGTGGCCCGAATTCGCGTTCACCGTAGGCGAGTTGCCGCAGACGACCGTCGGCAAACTCGACCGGTCGGGAGCCCGCAGGCTCGCCCACGACCTGCACTCCGGGCTCACCGCACACCCCGAACAGCACCGGCAAGGAGATGCATGACCACCCCCACGACCCGCACCCCCCGTTTCGACCGCGGCAGTTGGGCGCAACCCGGACCCGAGACCGTACGGCCCGGCGTCCACCGCATCCCGCTCCCGCTGCCGGACGACGGACTGCGGGCCGTCAACGTCTACGCCCTGGAGGGCCTGACGGAGGGGCTCGTCCTGATCGACGGCGGGTGGTCGATCCCCGAGTCCCGCAAGGCACTTGAGGACGCCTTGAACGAACTCGGCCACGACCTGGGCGAGATCACCCACGTCCTGGTGACCCACATCCACCGCGACCACTACACCCAGGCCGTCGAACTGCGCAGGCTGCTGGGCTCCCAGGTCTACCTCGGCGCGGGCGAGCGGCCCGGTCTGGAGCTCCTGGGCGAGGTGCGCACGGACGAGCCGACCGGTTCGCTCGCGACACTGCGCCGCGCCGGGGCCCACGAACTCGCCGAGCGCGTCGCCGCGATGTACGACGGTGGCTTCGACGCCACCGTCTGGGAGGCCCCCGACCGCTGGCTGAAGGCGGAGGAACTCCGCTTCGGGGACACGCGGTTGACGGTCGTCCCGACACCCGGACACACCCAGGGGCACGTCGTCTACCTCGATCGGGCGCGGGGGCTGCTGTTCTCAGGGGATCACGTGCTGCCGCACATCACCCCGTCCATCGGCTTCGAACTCGGCGGCCCTGCCCTGCCGTTGGGCGACTACCTGGACTCGCTGCACCTGATGACCACGCTCGCCGACGCGAGCCTGCTGCCCGCGCACGGTCCGGTCGGCGACAGCGTGCACGCACGGGTCGGGGAGCTCCTGACGCACCACGACGACCGGCTCGCCGAGACGCTGGCCGCCCTCGGCGGCCGTGCGCGCACCGCACATGAGGTGGCGGGGGAGTTGGGGTGGACCCGGCGCAGGGTCGCCTTCGCGGACCTCGGGCCCTTCGACCAGATGCTCGCCGTCAACGAGACGGCCGCGCATCTGGACGTGCTGGTGGCCCGCGGACGGGCCGGGTCCACGCAGACCGACGGAGTCAACCGGTACACGGCCACGGCGGCCGGTTAGGGCTCCGGGCCGAAGCCCGAGCCCGCGCAGCCCGCAGTCTGGGCCCGCAGTTCGCAGTCTGGCCCGAAGCCGGCAGTCCGAGCCCGAAGCCCGGCGCCCTCAGCGCGCCGTCCAGCCTCCGTCGACGTACAGCTCGGACCCGGTCATGAAGCTCGCGTCGTCGGAGGCGAGGAAGGCCACGGCGGCCGCCACCTCCTCGGGCGTGCCGAGCCGGCCGAGCGGCGTGCCCTCGACCATCGCGGTCAACCGGGGCGTGTCGCGCCACAGTTCGCGCGACCGGGGCGTCTCGACGAAGCCGGGGTGCAGCGAGTTCACCCGGACCCCGCGCCTGGCCCAGTGCAGTGCGGCGTTCTTGGTCATCAGGCGCACGGCGCCCTTGGCCGCGTGGTACGAGAACTGGGCGCCGAAGCCGCCGACCGTGCCGAAGATCGACGCGACGTTGACGATCGAGCCGCCGCCGGAGCGCTCGATGGACGGACCGCCGTGCTTCATGCCGAGCCAGACACCGGTCTGGGTCACGCCCAGGACCTGGTCCCAGGACTCCATGGTCTCGGTCTCCACGGTGTGCATCGTGGCGATGCCGGCGTTGTTGACCAGCACGGACAGTTCGCCCAGCGCAGACGTCGCCGTGCCGACGACCTCGCGCCAGGCCTCCTCGTCCGAGACGTCCAGGGCCAGCCCCAGGGCCCCGCCCCCGACCTCCTCGGCGAGCTTCTCGCAGCGATCGGCGTCGAGGTCGGTCACCACGACCGCCGCGCCCTCGGCCGCGAGCCGTCGTACGACGGCGTCGCCGATGCCGCCGGTGGCACCGGTCACCAGCGCGGTCTTCCCGGCCAGCCTGGATTGCATGGGTCTCTCCTTTTGACGGCGTGACGGCGTGACGGCGTGACGGCATAGGGCGCGACGGCATGGGGCGTGACGGACTTCGGTGGTCCTCAGTCCCGTACGCCGAGCCAGGCGAGCGCGCCGCCGTCGACCACGTACGACGATCCGGTGATGAACGCGGCGTCGTCGGAGGCCAGGAAACACGCCAGCCTCGCGACCTCCTCCGGGCGGCCGAGCCGCTCCACCAACTGCGGTGCGGTCAGCTCGTGTTCCATGGCGGCGCGGTCGCCGGCGGCGGCGAAGAAGTCCTGGGCGAGCGGAGTGTCGATGACACCGGGACAGAAGCAGTTGCAGCGCACCGGGGCCAGGTCGACGGCGGTGACCTTGGTCAGATGGATGACGCCGGCCTTGGTGACTCCGTAGGCGGGGGCGTTGGGGAAGCCGGTGAGGCCGGAGACGGAGGCGGTGTTGACGATGGCCGGTCCGCGCCACGAGCGCCGCAGGTACGGTGCGGCGAACTTGGTCGTCAGCCACACCGCCTTGAGGTTGACCTCGTAGACCGCGTCCCAGACGTCCTCGGAGAGCGAGTCGACGCCACGGTCCGGTTCGTCCGTGAACGCGGTCTCGATCACTCCGGCGTTGTTGACCAGGACGTCGAGTCCCTCGAAGCGCTCCGCGGTACGCGCGACCATGTCGGCGATGCTGTCGCGCACGCGCAGATCGCACCCGATCGCCTCGGCCTGCGCCCCGGCGGCGCGTACCAGCTCCGCGGTCTCGGCGGCGGTCTTCTCGTTCCGGTCGGCTACGGCCACCGCGGACGCGCCCTGCCGGGCCATTTCCACGGCGATCGCCTGCCCGATGCCCTGCCCCGCACCGGTGACGAGCACGGTCCTGCCGTCCAAGGAACCCATCATGAGTCTGCTCCCGAGTACGCGTCGCGAGACCTGAACTGAACTTGCTTCATTTTATTGGAGTCTAGATTCACGTGGCGCAGGCGACAAGAGTCGGGGCGGAGACCGAACCCGGTTGAAGTGGCGTAGGGGCTGGGTCCGCGCCGTGCCGGATCTCCCGGGAAGCCGCGGGCCGTCCGCCGAACGGGCCAGGCTTTCGGGGCGGTCCGGCATGGCGGCACGTCGACGGAAGGACGCGCCTGGATGCTGACAGCCGGACGAGGCAGGAGAGACCGTGGACGATCCCAGCCCCCAAGAAGCCCGGAGTTCGGCATCCACCGAGGCGGGCCAGGACGCTTCCGGTCGGGCGGGGGTCATCGGCATCGCACTCGCCGCCGTGCTGACGGCCGCGCTCGCGCAGGGTTCGTGGCAGTGGTTCGCCACTTACATCGGGGCGACGCTCTTTGCGGTGATCTTCTCCTTCTACCGGCTGCCGACGTGGACGCCCGGCCTGGGGTCTGCGTACGTGCGGAATCTGACGGCGTATTCGCTGGTCGTCGGCCTGTGTGTGGCGATCGCGGTGGCCCCCGCGTTGCAGCGCTGGGACTGGCTGTTCCCGATGCCGGGCACCCGTGACAGGTGTCCCGCGCTGGGCGCCTACGAGAGCATCCGGACCGAGGCGGAACTCGGGAAGCTGGCCGGTCGCGACGGCGCCGCCTTGGCCCAGGCGCAGGACGTCCACCGCCATGACGCCGTCGCCGACTGCCTGTCCGCCACGACGACCCTGTGGCTGCCGGCCTACGCGGCCGGAGCGGCCGTGCTGGTGGCTCTGGGCGCGTGGTGCGTGGATCGGGCCAGGGCGAGGCGGGCGGCGGCCGTGGCGGGCCGGAATCCTCCGCCACAGGGCTGACAAAGGTTGAAAGGACGGCTTGGAAGCATATGCGTTCCTAAATATGGGCGGTTTCCACTGATCGTTGCGAATCAGCAGTAGGCCAGTTCTCCTGACCAGCGTCTCATGGCCTCGGCCGGTGTGCGGTCTCCGAGGACGAG
>NZ_JBFAKW010000074.1:0-46270 GCF_040655955.1 Streptomyces sp. NPDC050263
CCTCGTACTGGACGTACTTGGGCTTTCGGCCGGTGCGGCGAGAGTGCGTGCCGGGCGTCGCGACGGGGCGAACGTTGCCTGCCGCGGCACTAGTCACCTGTGGTGCCCTCATCGACACCGAAGCGCAGGAGCCTAGTGCGCCGGTCCGACCGCGTGCCACGCGATTTCCCGCGCAACACGCCCCGATTGTCGGGAACGGAACGCTTGGTGCGAGAGTCTTCAAGAGGGGGCGCAGAACGCGTACGAGATGTTTGGGAACGAACGACGACGTACGGAAACGTACGGCGCGAAACAGGAGTCCGGGCAACACATGAGTGACGAGCCACAGCCGCAGCAGCCGACCGAGGGCTCAGCACCCGGAAAGCCGGAGGCGGGAGACGGGGGGAGCACCGCAGTGGGGAAGCGACCCAGGCGCACCGGCTGGCGCCGGCTGCTGCCCACCTGGCGGATGATGCTCGGCCTGTTCGTCCTCGGCGCCGCCGTGCTCGTCGGCCTGTTCTTCGTCGGCTACTCGATGGTCAAGATCCCGCCGGCCAACGCGCTCGCCACCAAGCAGTCAAACGTCTACCTCTACGCCGACGGCACCGAGATCGCCCGCGACGGCACCGTCAACCGCGAGAACGTCGACCTCTCGCAGATCTCCAAGGACGCCCAGCACGCCGTCCTGGCCGCCGAGGACCGCGACTTCTACACCGAGTCCGCGATCGACCCCAAGGCCATGCTGCGGGCCGGCTGGAACACCGCCACCGGCAAGGGCAAGCAGTCCGGCTCCACGATCACCCAGCAGTACGTGAAGAACTACTACCTCGCGCAGGAGCAGACCGTCACCCGCAAGGTGAAGGAGTTCTTCATCTCGATCAAGCTGGACCGCGAGACGTCCAAGGACGACATCCTCGAGGGCTACCTCAACACCAGCTACTTCGGCCGCAACGCCTACGGCATGCAGGCCGCCGCGAAGGCCTACTACGGCGTCGACGCCTCGAAGCTCACCGCCGCCCAGGGCGCCTACCTCGCCGCGCTGGTCAACGCGCCCAGCGAATACGACATCATCGCCCACCCCGAGAACAAGTCGGCCGCCGAGGCGCGCTGGAACTACGTCCTCGACGGCATGGTCACCAAGGGCTGGCTCAGCCAGGCCAAGCGCACCGGCATGAAGTTCCCGGCGGTCAAGGAGACCTCTGGCGCCGACACCGGCATGTCCGGGCAGCGCGGCTACCTCGTCACGGCGATCAAGGACTACCTGAAGAACAACAAGATCGTCACCTCGGACGAGCTGGAGGCGGGCGGCTACCGCATCACCACCACCCTGGAGAAGTCCAAGCAGGACGCCTTCGTGGACGCCGTCAACGACCAGCTCATGTCCAAGCTGGACCCGAAGAAGCGCAAGGTCGACGGCTATGTCCGCGCGGGCGGCGCCGCCGTCGACCCCAAGACCGGCAAGATCCTCGCCATGTACGGCGGCGTCGACTACATCAAGCAGTACACGAACAACGCCACCCGCCAGGACTTCCAGGTCGGCTCCACCTTCAAGCCGTTCGTCTTCACCTCGGCCGTCGAGAACGACTCCACCACCCAGGACGACCGCCAGATCACCCCGAACACGATCTACGACGGCACCAACAAGCGCCCCGTCCAGGGCTGGAGCGGCGGCGTCTACGACCCCGAGAACGAGGACTACGTCAACTACGGCGACATCAGCGTGCGCACCGCCACCGACAAGTCCGTGAACTCGGTGTACGCGCAGATGGCCGTCGACGTCGGCCCCGCGAAGGTCAAGCAGACCGCGATCGAGCTCGGCCTGCCGACCGACACCCCCGAGCTCCAGCCCTACCCCTCCATCGCCCTCGGCACGGCCAACGCCAGCGTCCTGGACATGGCGCAGGCGTACGCGACCCTCGCCAACCACGGCAAGCACGGCACGTACACCATGATCGAAAAGGTCACCAAGGACGGCTCCGACGTGCTGGAGCTGCCCGAGCAGAAGGCCTCCCAGGTCGTCAGCCGCGAGGCCGCCGACACCACCACGTCCATCCTGCGCAGCGTCGTCCAGCAGGGCACCGCCACCGAGGCCCTCGACGCCGGCCGCCCCGCCGCCGGCAAGACCGGCACCGCCGAGGAGGACCAGGCCGCCTGGTTCGCCGGCTACACCCCCGACCTCGCCACCGTCGTCGCGGTCATGGGCCAGGACCCGGAGACGGCCCACCACAAGTCCCTCAAGGGCGTCATGGGCCTGCCCCGCATCAACGGCGGCGGCGCACCCACCCAGATCTGGGCCCAGTTCACCAAGAACGCCCTGAAGGGCACCCCCGCCACCGAGTTCAACCTCCAGATCCAGGACGGCGGCGAGGAGTCCGTCTACCCCTCCAGCTCGGCCACCGCCGAGGCCAGCGCCGACCCGGACGACGGCGCCACGACCGGCACCGAGACCGCCCAGGGCCAGACGCAGGGCCAGGGCCAGCCCCCGGGCACGACGACCGGCACCGCCAACGCCGGCGCCACCGCGGGCAACACCAGCGCGGGCACCGCCACCGAGGGCAACACGACCAACGGCAACACCTCGACCGGCGCCTCGACCGGCACCACCGCGGGCAACACCAGCGCAGGCACCGCCACCGAGGGCAACACGACCGAAGGCAACGCCTCGACCGGCACCAGCGTCGGCGCCTCGGGAGGCACCCCGGGCGGCGACAACACGGGAACGACGACGGGCGCGAGCCCATAGCGTCCTCAGAGGGCGTGCCGGGTTGCCGGGTCAGTGCCCGCCGGTCGCCTTGAGCCCCACCACGGCGACCAGCAGCAGACACACGAAGAAGATCCGGGCGGCGGTCGCCGGCTCCCCCAGCACCACCATGCCGAGCACCGCCACCCCGGCCGCCCCGATCCCCACCCACACGCCATAGGCGGTGCCGATGGGGAGGGTCTTGGCGGTCCCGGCAGTTCCTGCCAGCGGCATCCCGGTACGGCGCGTCTCGTCGGGCTCCTTCGAATGCAGCAAAGAAACGACAAAAAAGGGCCGGTGACGACGGTCACCGGCCCTTACGACCACAGATCCACAGATCCGCAGATCCGCAGATCCGACAGATCTACAGATACAACCCGGTGGTGTCCTCGGACCCCTCGAACCGGTCCGCCGCCACCGCGTGCAGATCGCGCTCCCGCATCAGCACATACGCGACACCCCGCACCTCGACCTCCGCACGGTCCTCGGGGTCGTACAACACCCGATCCCCCGGCTCCACCGTCCGCACGTTCTGCCCCACCGCGACGACCGCCGCCCACGCCAGCCGACGACCGACGGCCGCGGTGGCGGGAATCAAAATGCCGCCACCGGAACGCCGCTCGCCCTCACCGGCCTCCTGCCGCACGAGCACACGGTCGTGCAGCATCCGGATGGGCAGCTTGTCGTGCTGGGAACTGGGATCGATTCTGTTGGCGCTCACAGCACTGAACCTACCTGCCCGAAGCGGAAACGTATGCGTGAGGTCAGCCCTTGCGGCGACGGGCGCCGAGCACAAGCAGTCCGACGACGCCGACGGCCACCAGCGCAACGGGCACGACGCGCTCCAGCCGCGGCGCGCCCTCCTCGTCCACGAACTGCGCCCGCACCTGACTCACCGCGCGGTTGACCTGGACATAGGCCTTCCCCAGGGTGTGATCGACGTTGGCGACGACCTTCGCCTTCGCATCCCCCACGATGGTCTTCGGATGCACCCGCACCCCGATCTCGTCCAGCGTCTCCGCCAGCACGTCTCGGCGGGCCCTGATGTCCGCCTCGATCTGCGCCGGGGTTCTGGTGTCCGACGTCTCCGCCACGGTCTCGGCCTCCGAAGGTCAGATACTGCGTTTTCCTGCTGCTCCGGACAGTCTGTCAGTTCTTCCGTGCGCCGCACTGTCAGGACCCCCGGTCAGGGCCTGTCCGGCGGATCAAGTCGGAGGAAAGCAGCGCCGACTCGTCAACGCGCGTGAGCGGGGTCTGGTGCGTTCAACTGCAAGGCGGAGGAGGGCGTCGACGCGATGGGGGTCCCCCCGCTCGAGCGAAGCCGAGAGTGGGGGAGTCGGCAACCGACGACAACGCCGCAGGTGGGCGTGCCAGACCCTGCGTCTCCGGCATGATCCGCCGGACAGGCCCTAGGCTGGAGAGATGAGCGAGCGACTCGAGCCTGGGGACGTGGCCCCCGCCTTCACCCTGTCCGACGCCGACGGCAACCAGGTGTCCCTGTCGGACCACAAGGGCCGCAAGGTCATCGTCTACTTCTACCCGGCCGCCCTGACCCCCGGCTGCACGAAGCAGGCCTGCGACTTCACGGACAACCTGGACCTCCTGGCCGGCGCCGGGTACGACGTCATCGGCATCTCCCCGGACACCCCCGAGAAACTGGGCAAGTTCCGCGAGAAGGAGTCCCTCAAGGTCACCCTCCTGGCCGACCCCGACAAGACCGCGCTGGACGCGTACGGCGCGTTCGGCGAGAAGAAGAACTACGGCAAGACGTACATGGGCGTCATCCGCTCCACGATCGTCGTGGACGAGGAGGGCAAGGTCGAGCGAGCCCTGTACAACGTCCGGGCGACGGGCCACGTAGCAAAGATCATCAAGGACCTCGGCATCTGAGGCCCCCCTTCTTCCCTTCTGCGGCCTGCGCCGGGGTGACCCCCGCCACAGGCCGCTCTCCCGTTCCGGGCGTGACTGTCCGATAAGCGGTTCGTTACTCCGTACGGGCCGCGAACGGGCGGCCGGGAAACGGAGGGGGTTTCGATGGGCGCGAGCACATACACACGGGAGCGGCTGGAGGAAGCGGCTCGGGGGGCTCGGACGTTGTCGGAGGCGCTGGGGAGGCTGGGGGTGGAGCCGGGGAGTTCGACGCGGCAGTACATCTTCAAGCGGATGAAGAAGCTCGGGGTGGATGTCGCACACTTCGAGCGGGAGGGGGTGAGGTGGACGCGGGATGTGCTTCAGGAGGCGGTCTCGGCGTCTACGAACATGTGCGAGGTGCTGCGGCATCTTGGACTTGAGGTGGTCGGCGGTCATCACACGCACATCAGCCGCCGGATCAAGGCGTACGGAATCGACGTCTCACATTTCCGCGTGCCAACGCAGCGGGGCAAGGTCTGGCGCCCCCGAACGCCGGAGGCTCTGCTTGTCGAGCAACCGGTCGACCAGGCGCGACGCATCCCGAGTGATCGGCTCAGGTGGGCACTGACGACCACCGGCATGGCGGAGCGCTGTGCCATGTGCGGCATGAACGCGGTCTGGCGGGGCCACCCGCTCCCCCTGGAGGTCGACCACATCGACGGCAACTGGCGTGACAACCGCATCGAGAACCTGCGGTTCCTGTGCCCCAACTGCCACTCCACGACGGACAGTTACCGGGGGCGCGGCAAGGGCAGGGCGACATGAGCAGCAGCGTGCAGTACACCCGGGAACGGCTGGCCGAGGCCGCCGCGCAGTGTTCCAGCATCGAGGAGGTCATCGTCTTCTTCGGCACCCGGCCGTACGGCCAACTTCGTCGCCATCTGTTCCGGCGCTTCGAGCACTTCGTCGATGTCTCGCACATGCCCCGTCAGAGGCGGGCTACAGCAGCGCCAGCGAGACCGACCGCTGACGAGTTGCGCCGAGCGGTCGAGGGAGCACCCTCCATCGCGGATGCGCTCCGCGCCCTGGGAGAGGAGCCCTACAACAGCAGGCTGCGTGCCGAGTTCCACTGCTGGGTAGCCGAGGACGGTCTCGACACCTCCCACTTCCTGGGGCAGGCGCATCAACGCGGCGGGCCGGGCACAACGCCGCTCCGCCGCGCTGGGGACATCCTGGTCCGACACGACGGCACACGGCGGACCAGGACGCACCTGCTCCGCCGGGCACTCCTGGAAGTGGGCGTGCCCGAGGCGTGCGCCGAGTGCGGCACCGCCCCCGAGTGGCTCGGCAATCCCATGACGCTGGAGGTCGATCACATCAACGGCGACTGGGGCGACGACCGGCGGGAGAACCTGCGGTTGTTGTGTCCTAACTGTCACGCCATCACCAGCACATGGTGCAGAGGGGGCAGACGACAGCGAGCCGTCCACAGCGCCCAGTAGAGTAGGCACGGCTGCGGGCCCGTATCCCAGCTGGCAAGAGGATGCCGGTTTAGATCCGGTATGTCGTGGGTTCGAGTCCCACCGGGCCCACAGGAGAGACAGGCCCCCGCACCTCCGTTTCAAAGGTGCGGGGGCCTGATCCGTGCGGCTCAGCCCAACAGCTCCCGCACCACCGGCACCAACCCCCGGAACGCCTTCCCCCGGTGGCTGATCGCGTTCTTCTCTTCCGCCGTCAGTTCCGCGCAGGTGCGCGTCTCGCCGGCCGGCTGGAGGATCGGGTCGTAGCCGAAGCCGTTGGTGCCGGTCGGGGTGTGGCGGAGGGTGCCGGTCAGGCGGCCCTCGACCACCCGTTCCGTGCCGTCCGGGAGAGCCAGGGCCGCCGCGCAGGCGAAGTGGGCGCCTCGGTGTTCCTCCGGGATGTCGGAGAGTTGGGCCAGGAGCAGGTCGAGGTTGGCCCTGTCGTCGCCGTGGGTGCCGGACCAGCGGGCCGAGAAGATGCCGGGGGCGCCGTTGAGGACGTCGACGCAGAGGCCCGAGTCGTCGGCGACGGCCGGGAGGCCGGTGGCCTGGGCCAGGGCGTGGGCCTTGAGGAGCGCGTTCTCGGCGAACGTCACTCCCGTTTCCTTGACGTCGGGGATCTCGGGGTAGGCGTCCGCGCCGACGAGGTCGTGGGGCAGCCTCTCGTCGGCGAGGATCGACCTGAGTTCGGTGATCTTTCCGGCGTTGCGGGTGGCGAGGATCAGGCGGGTCATGTCCCCCAGTATCCCCAGTCCGGTGTCCCCGGTCCGCCCAAGGGTTTTCTTACGGCGTGCAGACCTTCGTCAGTTCGCCCGCCGCGTCCGTGACCGGGCTGAGGTCGGGGGTGTTGTCGCCGTTCTCGACCGCCGTGCGGACGTTCGTGACGGCTTTCTGGAGGTCGTCGACCGCCTTGTTGACGTCGGTGTTGTCCGTCTTGTCGCCGATCTCGTCGAGGTTGTTCTCGATGGAGGTCAGCGACTCCTCCGTCTGCGTGGGGTCGTTCACGGCGTTCTCCACGGCCTGCTGGAGGTCGGTGACGCTGTCGGCGATGGCGTCGGCGGTCTGGACGCAGTCCAGGGCCTTGTTGACTGCGTCGCAGCCGGTCGTCGTCAGCCCCAGGGTCAGGGCGACGGCCGCCGTGGTGACGGCTATGACGGTACGACGACGCCGGTGTGGGCGTCGGCTCGCGGCCGTGGACATATGTGTGTTCCTCCCCGTCGGTGTACTGACCAAGACGCCCCGGCGGGCGGGCCGGTTGCCCGCGCCGCCGGGACGTCTTGGCGTTCCCTTTACTTTTCCAGGACCGTATCAAGTGCCGCGCGCTGCAGGACAGTCAGTTCCGCGCAGCCGGAAACGGCCAGGTCGAGGAGGGAGTTGAGCTCGTCGCGGGCGAACGGCTCGGCCTCGGCGGTGCCCTGGACCTCGACGAAGCGGCCGTCGCCGGTGCAGACGACGTTCATGTCGGTCTCGGCGCGGACGTCTTCCTCGTAGCAGAGGTCGAGGAGCGGGATGCCGCCGACGATGCCGACCGAGACCGCGCCCACCGTGCCGGTGAGGGGCTGGCGGCCGGCCTTGATCA
Organism: Streptomyces sp. NPDC050263; assembly: GCF_040655955.1. Lineage (NCBI taxonomy): Bacteria > Bacillati > Actinomycetota > Actinomycetes > Kitasatosporales > Streptomycetaceae > Streptomyces > Streptomyces sp. NPDC050263. The sequence goes on from NZ_JBFAKW010000074.1 coordinate 7,670, forward strand.
GCTTCCGGCCCTGGGCCCAGGTGATCGCGTCGGCGAGGGCGACGTAGGCGCCGGTGATGGCGGCGGTGCGGGTGCCGCCGTCGGCCTGGAGGACGTCGCAGTCCAGGACGATGGTGTTCTCGCCGAGCGCCTTGTAGTCGATGACCGCGCGCAGGGAGCGGCCGATGAGGCGGGAGATCTCGTGGGTGCGGCCGCCGATCTTGCCGCGGACGGACTCGCGGTCGCCGCGGGTGTTGGTGGCGCGGGGGAGCATGGAGTACTCGGCGGTGACCCAGCCCTCGCCGCTGCCCTTGCGCCAGCGGGGGACGCCCTCGGTGACGGAGGCGGTGCAGAAGACCTTCGTGTCGCCGAAGGAGACGAGGACGGAGCCCTCGGCGTGCTTGCTCCAGCCGCGTTCGATGGTGACGGGGCGGAGCTGTTCGGGGGTGCGGCCGTCGATGCGTGACATGCGTCGAGCCTAGCCGCAGAGCCGGAGGAGGTGTCCGCACCGCCGGAAAGGGCCCCTTCCGCGGTGGAAAGGGGCCCTCAGGGGGTGAACCGTGGGGTTCACATCATGTCTTCGATCTCCGCTGCGATCGGGTCGGCGTCGGTGCCGATGACGACCTGGATGGCGGTGCCCATCTTGACGACGCCGTGGGCGCCGGCGGCCTTCAGGGCGGCTTCGTCGACCAGCGAGGGGTCGTTGACCTCGGTGCGCAGCCGGGTGATGCAGCCCTCGATCTCTTCGATGTTGTCGAGGCCGCCGAGTCCGGCGACGATCTTCTCAGCCTTGGTGGCCATTTCGGTCTCCTTACACGTGACGCACAGTTGGCCCAACTTCGCGAGCGATTGCGCTGTGTGTACCGAAGGATGACCTCACAGCAACCCAATCGTCCGTAGCTGGTCTACACCACCTGACAGGCGGTCGCCAAACGATGAGTGCCGGGAGCGCGGGGACCGGGGTCGGTCCCGCACGTCAGCGCTGGAACACCGCGTTCCAGGGGCTGCAGAAGATGGGCCGCAGTCTTCAGCTGCCGATCGCCGTGCTGCCGGCCGCGGGCATTCTCAACCGGCTGGGCCAGCCTGATGTGTTCGGGGACGACGGGCTTGGCTGGACGGACGTCGCGAGGGTGATGGCGGGTGCGGGTGCGGCGCTGCTCGACGGCTCCCTCGGGCTGCCGCTGCTGTTCTGCATCGGTGTGGCCATCGGCATGGCGAAGAAGTCGGACGGGTCGACGGCGCTGGCGGCGGTCGCGGGTTTCCTCGTCTACTACAACGTGCTGCGGCAGTTCCCGGAGGACTGTGCGCCGGGTTCGAAGCTGATCCCGAACATCGGGTGCCAGGCGACCGACAACACGGTGGGGGCCTTCGCGTACCAGAATCCGGGGGTCTTCGGCGGGATCGTGATGGGGTTGCTGACGGCCTACTTCTGGCAGCGCTATCACCGTACGAAGCTGGTGGACTGGCTGGGCTTCTTCAACGGGCGGCGGCTGGTCCCGATCATCATGGCGTTCGTGGCGATCGCGTTCGCCGCGCTGTGTCTGTGGGTGTGGCCGCCGATCGGCGACGCCCTGGAGAGTTTCAGCGACTGGCTGGACGGGCTGGACGCGTGGGGTGCGGGGATCTTCGGCCTCGCGAACCGGGCGTTGCTGGTGATCGGTCTGCACCAGTTCCTGAACGTGCCCATCTGGTTCCAGTTCGGCAGTTTCACGAAGCCGGACGGCACGGTGGTGCACGGTGACATCAACATGTTCCTGGCGGGCGATCCGGACGCGGGTCAGTTCACCTCGGGCTTCTTCCCGATCATGATGTTCGCGCTGCCGGCGGCGGCGCTGGCCATCACGCACTGCGCGCGGCCGGCGCGGCGCAAGGAGGTCGGCGGTCTGATGCTGTCGGTCGCGCTGACGTCGTTCGTCACGGGCATCACGGAGCCGATCGAGTACTCGTTCCTGTTCGTCGCGCCCCTGCTGTATGTGGTGCACGCGGTGCTGACGGGTGTGTCGATGGCGGTGACGTGGGGGTTGGGCGTGCATGACGGTTTCAGCTTCTCGGCCGGTCTGATCGACTACGTCATCAACTGGAATCTGGCGACGCGGCCGTGGGCGATGATCCCGATCGGGCTGTGTTTCGCCGTCGTCTACTACGCGGTCTTCCGTTTCGCGATCACGAAGTTCGATCTGAAGACGCCGGGGCGCGAGCCGGAGGAGGAGCGGGAGGACGTCACGAAAGCGTAGCCGAGCGGTAGCTCAACGTAGTTCGACGGTTGCGGGAACAGTGGGTTCCTTATGCCGCCTTCATCGTGCTACAACATGGTCTACACCACTGAGTGGTGTAGACCACCACCCGATGGAGGAAGTCTATGAGCACCGCCACCGCGCCCACGGCGGCCCCCGCGAAGAAGTGGGGATCCGGTCTTTTCCAGGGCCTGCAGAAGGTCGGCCGCAGCCTGCAGCTCCCGATCGCCGTGCTCCCGGCGGCGGGGCTGCTGCTCCGCTTCGGCCAGCAGGACATCCACGACAAGCTGAACCTGCCCGACAAGGTCACGGCGGTCTTCGCCACGGCCGGCGGTGCGATCTTCGACAACCTGCCGATGCTCTTCTGTATAGGCGTCGCCATCGGCTTCGCCAAGAAGTCGGACGGCTCCACCGCCCTGGCCGCACTGGTCGGCTTCCTGGTCTACGCAAACGTCCTCAAGGCGTTCCCGGTCAGCGAGGCGAAGGTCCAGGCGGGTGCGGACATAGCCGCGACCTACAACAACCCCGGGGTGCTCGGCGGCATCGTGATGGGTCTGCTCGGCGCCGTGATCTGGCAGCGGTACCACCGCACGAAGCTGGTCGACTGGCTCGGCTTCTTCAACGGCCGCCGGCTGGTGCCGATCATCATGGCCTTCGTCGGCACGATCATGGGCGTCTTCTTCGGGCTGGTCTGGGAGCCGATCGGTGAGGTCATCTCCGACTTCGGCGAGTGGATGACGGGTCTGGGCGCGTTCGGCGCGGGTCTGTTCGGCCTCATCAACCGCGCGCTGATCCCGGTCGGCATGCACCAGTTCGTGAACACCGTCTCCTGGTTCCAGCTCGGCGACTTCACGAACGCGGCCGGCGACGTCGTCCACGGCGACCTCAACCGCTTCTTCGCCGGTGACCCGACGGCCGGTCAGTTCATGTCCGGCTTCTTCCCGATCATGATGTTCGGCCTGCCGGCCGCCGCCCTGGCCATCGCGCACACCGCCCGTCCCGAGCGCCGCAAGGCCGTGCTGGGCATGATGATCTCGCTCGCGCTGACCTCGTTCGTCACCGGTGTGACCGAGCCCATCGAGTTCTCGTTCATGTTCATCGCCCCGCTGCTCTACGCGATCCACGCGGTGCTGACCGCCCTGTCCATGGCGATCACCTGGGCCCTCGGCGTGCACGCCGGATTCACGTTCTCCGCGGGCTTCATCGACTACGCGCTGAACTGGAACCTGGCGACCAAGCCCTGGCTGATCATCCCGATCGGTCTGGTCTTCGGCGCGGTCTACTACTTCGTCTTCCGCTTCGCCATCACCAGGTTCAACCTCGCAACCCCGGGCCGCGAGCCCGAGGACGAGCTCGAGGACATCACCAAGGCGTAGCCGCGAACAGGCAGACACGCACGCGAAGACCCCCGGAGCCCTGAACTGCTCCGGGGGTCTTCCGCGTGAGGTGCGCGTCAGATCTCGTACGTCTGCCGCGGCGCCGCCAGTGCCACCGGGCCGTCGAACACCGCGCGGGCGTCCGCCAGGTTGACCTGGGGGTCGGTCCACGGCGGGATGTGGGTCAGGACGAGTCTGCGCGCCCCCGCCCGGCTCGCCGTCTCGCCCGCCTCGCGGCCGTTGAGGTGCAGGTCGGGGATGTTCTCCTTGCCGTGCGTGAAGGCGGCCTCGCACAGGAACAGGTCGGTGTCGCGGGCGAGTTCGGCCAGGACCGGGCTCACTCCCGTGTCACCGGAGTACGTCAGGGACTTCCCGCCGTGTTCGACGCGGATGCCGTACGCCTCCACCGGGTGCGCGACGCGTTCGGTGTGCACGGTGAACGGCCCGATGTCGAAGGTGGACGGCTTGACCGTGTGGAAGTCGAAGACCTCGCTCATCGAGGAGGCCGACGGGGTGTCCGCGTAGGCCGTGGTCAGGCGGTGCTCCGTGCCCTCCGGTCCGTAGACCGGAATGGGGTCGCAGCGGCCGCCGTCGTGGCGGTAGTAGCGTGCGACGAAGTACGCGCACATGTCGATGCAGTGGTCGGCGTGCAGATGACTCAGGAAGATCGCGTCGAGGTCGTAGAGACCGCAGTGGCGCTGCAGCTCGCCCAGGGCGCCGTTGCCCATGTCGAGAAGCAGCCGGAAGCCGTCGGCCTCTACGAGGTAGCTCGAGCAGGCCGATTCCGCGGACGGGAACGACCCCGAGCAGCCGACGACGGTGAGCTTCATAAAGCAGAAACCTCCGCTGGCGGGACGAATGATCGTGAATGGGGCGACGGGGGTCGTGCGGTTCGTCGAGCGTAAGGCGCAAAACCCCGGGTCGCTCCTCCGCCAGGGGCTGTTGTGGGGGAACTCACCTGTGGTGTCACCGGTTCGGCTGGACCCGAGGCGCGTGGGCCCTGACAGAGGGCGCGCGGCGGTCGTCGTGCGCCGGTAGCGTCGTCCTATGGACACGTCCTGGTGGCTCGCGCTCGCGGCGGTGGTACTGCTCGCGCTGGTCGCCACGCTCGTCGACGGGTGGGGCCGGGGACGGCAGCGGCGGGGGCGTCGGACCCGGCCGCCGGGCCGGGCGACGGGACGGTCGACCCGGGGGCACGGGCTCGCCGGGAGGCCGCGGCCCGCGGAGATCTGGTGGGCGAACGTGCCGTTCGAGGACGGGCCGGGGAACAAGGACCGGCCGTGTCTGGTGCTGATGGTGCGCGGTGACCGGGTGACCGTCGCGAAGATCACCAGCAAGTACCGCGACGAGCGGGCCGGGGTGATCCCGCTGCCGCCCGGTGCGGTGGGCGACGCGCAGGGGCGGGCCGGTTTTCTGGAGACGGGCGAGCTGCGCGAGGTGCGGGTGTGGGACTTCCGGCGGCGGGTGGGGGTGGTGGACCCGGTCCTGTGGGACCAGGTCCGTCACCTGACCGGCTGAGGGCCCGGCCGTCTCACCGCCCGGCCGCCGCACCGGCCGACGGCTACGCCCAGAGCTGGCCCTGGAGGGTCTCGATCGCTTCCTCTGTCGTCGCCGCCGTGTAGACGCCCGTCGACAGGTACTTCCAGCCGCCGTCCGCGACGACGAACACGATGTCCGCGCTCTCGCCGGCCGCCAGCGCCTTCTTGCCGACGCCGATCGCCGCGTGCAGGGCCGCGCCCGTGGAGACGCCCGCGAAGATGCCCTCCTGCTGGAGGAGTTCCCGGGTGCGGGTCACGGCGTCCGCCGAGCCGACCGAGAAGCGGGTGGTGAGGACGGAGGCGTCGTACAGCTCGGGGACGAAGCCCTCGTCGAGGTTGCGCAGGCCGTAGACCAGGTCGTCGTAGCGCGGCTCGGCGGCGACGATCTTCACGTCCGGCTTGTTCTCGCGGAGGTAGCGGCCGACGCCCATGAGCGTGCCGGTGGTGCCGAGGCCCGCGACGAAGTGGGTGACGGAGGGGAGGTCGGCGAGGATCTCCGGGCCGGTCGTCGCGTAGTGGGCGCCCGCGTTGTCGGGGTTGCCGTACTGGTAGAGCATCACCCAGTCGGGGTGCTCGGCGGCGAGTTCCTTGGCGACGCGCACGGCGGTGTTGGAGCCGCCGGCGGCCGGGGAGGGGATGATCTCGGCGCCCCACATGCGGAGCAGGTCCCGGCGTTCCTGCGAGGTGTTCTCGGGCATCACGCACACCATGCGGTAGCCCTTGAGCTTGGCCGCCATGGCGAGGGAGATGCCGGTGTTGCCGCTGGTCGGCTCCAGGATGGTGCAGCCGGGGGTGAGGCGGCCGTCCTTCTCCGCCTGCTCGACCATGTGCAGGGCGGGGCGGTCCTTGACCGAGCCGGTGGGGTTGCGGTCCTCCAGCTTGGCCCAGATGCGGACGTCGGCGGACGGCGAGAGCCGCGGCAGGCGCACCAGAGGGGTGTTGCCCACCGCGGCCAACGGGGAGTCGTAACGCATGCCGCTGTCAGGCCATGCCGCCGGCGACGGCCGGCAGGATCGTCACGGTGTCGCCGTCGGTCAGCTTGGTGTCGATGCCGTCGACGAAGCGGACGTCCTCGTCGTTCAGGTACACGTTGACGAAGCGGCGCAGCTTGCCGTCGTCCACGATGCGGGCGTGGATTCCCGCATGCCGGGTCTCGAGGTCGGTGAACAGCGCGGCGAGGGTGTCACCGTTTCCCTCCACCGCCTTCTGACCGTCGGTGTACTGGCGGAGGATGGTCGGGATGCGGACCTCGATGGCCATGGCTGAGGACTCCTGTCGGAAGGTGTGGGCAGCGCGATACGTCATGTGAGACTCCCCCAGGCTCGCGGGCCCGGCGGCAGAGCAATGCGGGCGTCAACAGATGGCGCTGGCGAGCCTGCACAGGTCGACGTGCAGCCGCGCCACGAGCAGCGTGCCCGGCGTCTTCTCGCTCACGTCGTTCAGAACCATGGGCTCATCGTATCGATTCCCGGTCCGGCTGCCGGAGTGTGATCCCACATGATGGACGGATTACGGTCGGGGGCTGAGATCCCTAGGCGGAGGCGCGGCGCACCAGGCGGGTCGGGACGACCACCGAGGGCGGCTGCGGCGCCTCGTTCCGGACGAGCAGCCGGGCCAGCAGCCGGCCCATCTCCGGGACGTCCTGGTGGACGGTGGTCAGGGGCGGGTCGGTCGACTCGGCGATGGAGGCGAGATCGTCGAAGCCGACGACGGCGACGTCCTCGGGCACCCGGCGGCCGCGCTCGCGCAGGGTTTGGAGCGCGCCGGCCGCCATGAGGTCGGAGGCGGCGAAGACGGCGTCCAGGTCGGGGCGGCGGTCCAGCAGCGCGGCCATGGCGTCGGCTCCGCCCTGCCGGGTGTAGTCGGCCCGTTCGACGAGTTCGGCCGGGGCGTCCAGCAGGACGTCGTGGTAGCCGGCGAGCCGGTCGGCGGCGGAGTTCTCCTGGTCGTAGGGGCCGGCGACGGTCGCGATCCGCTGCCGTCCGAGCGCGACCAGATGCTGGACGGCCTGGCGGGCGCCGCCGCGGTTGTCGCCGTCGACGTAGGCGTGGCGGTGGACGGTGTCGCCGTCCCGGAGCAGCGGGCGGCCGCCGAAGACGGCGGGCAGGGCGAGCCGGTCGATCATCTCGGGCAGGCGGTCGCCGGGGCGCAGGGAGAACAGGATCGCGCCGTCGACATGGCCGCCGCCGAGGTAGTCGGCCACGCGCGCGTAGTCGTCGGGTTCCTCCACGAAGAGCAGGACGGCCTGCGCGCCGTGCAGCGCGAGTTCGCGGCGGATTCCGCGCAGCAGGAGGTCGAAGAACGGGTCGAGGAAGAGCCGGTTCTCGGGCTGGGCGGCGACCACGGCGACGGCGCCGGTGCGGTGGGTGACGAGTTGCCGGGCGGCCTGGTTGGGGACGTATCCCAGCTCGGAGATGACGTGCCGGACCCGGTCGACGACCTCCGCCCGCACCCGGGCCTCCCCGTTGATCACCCGCGAGACGGTCGACTTCGATACCCCCGACCGCCGGGCGACATCCTCGAGCGTGGGGCGCCGTACGTGCGAGCGTTGCGTCAACACCGTCTCCGTGGGGCCGAGTTGGGCTTGGACCTAGGAAGACGTTATCCGGGGGGAGCGTGTCAGACGACCGGCTTTCCGGTGAGTTCCACGCCTGCCGCGCGCAGTTCCGCCAGGGCGCGGTCGGTGCTCTCCTCGGCGACTCCGGCGGTGAGGTCCAGCAGGACCTGGGTGCGGAAGCCCTCGCGGGCCGCGTCCAGGGCGGTGGCCCGGACGCAGTGGTCGGTGGCGATGCCGACGACGTCCACCTCGTCGATTCTGCGGGAGCGCAGCCAGTCGCCCAGCTTGACGCCGTTCTCGTCGGCGCCCTCGAAGCCGCTGTAGGCGGCGGCGTAGGCGCCCTTGTCGAAGACGGCGTCGACGGCGCCGGAGGCGACGGCCGGGGCGAAGTTGGGGTGGAAGCCGACGCCCTCGGTGCCGGCGACGCAGTGCGCGGGCCAGGAGTGGACGTAGTCGGGGTTGTCGGCGAAGTGGCCGCCGGGCGCGATGTGGTGGTCGCGGGTGGCCACCACATGCCGGTACCCGGCGGGGGCCTGCCCGATCAGCTCGGTGATGGCGGCGGCCACGTCGGCACCGCCGGTCACCGCGAGACTGCCCCCTTCGCAGAAGTCGTTCTGCACGTCTACGACGATCAAGGCGCGGCGCATGGTCGGTGTCCTTCGACTGAGGATGAAGTACTTGAGCCTAGAGACTTTGTCGGCGGTACGGGAGGGGGTCTACTCCGTCGCGTACTCCGTCGGAATGACGGGTTCGCCGCGGGAGAGCTGGGTCGCGGAGAGCGGGAGGTCGGCGCGGGCCGCCGCGTGGCGGTCGCGGACGACGTCCAGGGGCTCGCGGGCGACGACCTCGCCGCCCTTGACCAGCTCGACGAGCAGCTGGTGGTCGGCCAGCTGCGCGGGGACGGGCCCGGTGCCGACGACCTCGGCCGCGGCGACGCCCTGTGCGTCGGGCCGGCGGGCCGCCCACTTGCGGCCGCCGATCGAGGTCTTGCCGCCGGACGACTTCTTCGCCACCGGGACCAGCGGGGCCTTGGGGTCGGCGGACTCGGCGCGGGCGACCAGCTTGTAGACCATCGAGCAGGTCGGGTGCCCGGAGCCGGTGACCAGCTGGGTGCCGACGCCGTACGCGTCCACCGGGGCCGCGGCGAGCGAGGCGATGGCGTACTCGTCGAGGTCGGAGGTGACGATTATCCGGGTGTCCCGCGCGCCCAGCTCGTCGAGCTGCCGGCGGACCCGGTGGGCCACGAGCAGCAGGTCGCCGGAGTCGATGCGGACCGCGCCGAGCTCGGGCCCGGCGACCTCGACGGCCATCCGGACGGCCTCGGCGACGTCGTAGGTGTCCACGAGCAGGGTGGTGCCGCGGCCCAGCGAGTTCACCTGGGCCTGGAAGGCGTCCCGCTCGGTGTCGTGCAGCAGGGTGAAGGCGTGGGCGCTGGTGCCCACGGTGGGGATGCCGTAGCGGAAGCCGGCGGCCAGGTCGGAGGTGGTGGTGAAGCCGCCGACGTACGCGGCGCGGGAGGCGGCGACCGCGGCCAGTTCGTGGGTGCGGCGGGCGCCCATCTCGATCAGGGGCCGCTCGCCGGCCGCGGAGGACATCCGGGAGGCGGCGGCCGCGATCGCGGAGTCGTGGTTGAGGATGGAGAGGATCACGGTCTCCAGGAGCACGCACTCGGCGAAGGAGCCCTCGACGCGCATGATCGGCGAGCCCGGGAAGTAGACCTCGCCCTCCGGGTAGCCCCAGACGTCACCCGAGAAGCGGTATCCGGCGAGCCAGTCCAGGGTCGCCGCGTCGACGATGTTCCGCTCGCGCAGGAAGCCGAGGACGGCCGCGTCGAAGCGGAAGTTCTCGACGGCGTCCAGGACGCGCCCGGTGCCGGCGACGACGCCGTAGCGCCTGCCGTCCGGCAACCGCCGGGTGAAGACCTCGAACACGCTGCGCCGCTCGGCCGTGCCCGCTTTCAGGGCGGCCTGCAGCATGGTCAGCTCGTACTGGTCCGTGAAGAGCGCGGTAGAGGGAACGTCCACCGGCAGCCCAAGGTCCGCCACGTCCACGAAAGCACTCCTAGCCCTGTGTCTCCGGGTGCCCCCGACGTCGGCCGGGGGTCCGGGGGTTGTCCCCCGGTCTGTGCAGCATGGCAAGCATGGTACCCCCATTTCGTCAGTGTGACGATTTCCGGGATGCGTGGCAGCATGGGCCATGTGACGTCACCCGCTCCCCTTGAGATCGAACGCACCGAGTCGGCGGAGGAGGTCTTCGCCGTACCCGAGCCGGACGTCCCGTGGGTCACGATCGTCCACAATGACCCGGTCAACCTGATGAGCTACGTGACCTATGTCTTCCAGACGTACTTCGGCTATCCGAAGGACAAGGCCACCAAGCTCATGCTCGACGTCCACCACAAGGGCCGGGCGGTGGTCTCCAGCGGCTCGCGCGAGGAGATGGAACGCGACGTGCAGGCCATGCACGGCTACGGCCTGTGGGCCACCCTCCAGCAGGACCGGAAGTAGCCTCCCCTCAATGCCTGGACAATTCGAATCGATCCCCGGCGGCGGCGCGGCCGTCGCACTCGACGACGTCGAGATCTCCATCATCCGGTCGCTGGCCGTGCAGCTCCTGGAGCTCATCGGCCCCGGCCCCGCCGGGGACGCCCCCGACGACCCGCTCGCCGAACTCTTCGCCGAGGGGCCGAGCGAGCCGCCGGCCGACCCGGTGCTGCGCCGCCTGTTCCCGGACGCCTACTCCGACCCGGAGGGCGCCTCGGGACCGAAGCAGGCGGACGAGCAGAAGGCGCACTCGGCCGAGTTCCGCCGCTTCACCGAGAACGACCTGCGGGCCGGGAAGCGCGAGAACGCCCTCGCGGTGGTCCGCTCGCTGGACGCGCTGGCCGCCGAGTCGGCCGGCGAGGGCGGGGCGGTGCTGAAGCTGTCGCCGGCCGAGTCCCAGCAGTGGCTGCGCGCGCTGAACGACCTGCGCCTGGCGATCGGCTCCCGGCTGGAGATCACGGACGAGGACGACACCGACCTCCTCTACCGGCTGCCGGACTCGGACCCGCGCAAGCCGATGGTGATGGCGTACCTGTGGCTGGGCGGGCTCCAGGAGACGCTCGTGACGACCCTTTTGCCGTAGTTCGCCTTGTCGTAGTTCGCCATAGTTCGCCTTGTCATAGTTCGCCGTAATTCTCCAGCCGTCCTGTTCGCTCAGCGGACGCTCAAATCCGGATAACGATCACATCACCTCCCCGGCCGGTTATGCCGTCCGGGGATGCGTTTTGTCCGCTTCTTCCTGTGGTGTGCGCCACATGTCCTGCCGGTGATCAGTGTTGCGGGCGTGATAAATCTTCACGACCGCCCGGCGGACGCCACCCATGTCCCGCCGGGTTCGCCGTATGGCCGACGGACCGTCGGCCGGGCAGCTCCAGCACACGGGGGGATTAGGAGAAAGGCGCACCACACATGACCTCTGAGAAGGTCACTGACACCGCTGTCACCGACACCCCCGAAGAGGGGTACGAGCGCGGGCTCGGCAGCCGCCAGGTCCAGATGATCGCGATCGGCGGGGCCATCGGCGTCGGCCTCTTCCTGGGCGCCGGGGCGAACATCGCCAAGGCCGGTCCCAGCCTCATCCTGATGTACGCCCTCGCGGGCGCGATCGTCTTCTTCATCATGCGGGCGCTCGGCGAGCTGCTGCTCTACCGGCCCGTCTCGGGGTCGTTCGCGGAGTACTCCCGTGAGTTCCTCGGCCCGTTCTTCGGCTACTTCACCGGCTGGACGTACTGGCTGATGTGGGTCGTCACCGGCATGGCCGAGCTGACGGCCGCCGCGATCTACGTCAACTACTGGTTCCCGGCCGTCCCCCAGTGGGTGACGGCGCTGGTCTTCCTGGTGATCCTCTTCGGGGTCAACCTGATCTCGGTGAAGGTCTTCGGCGAGCTCGAGTTCTGGTTCTCGATGGTCAAGGTCACCGCGCTGATCGGCATGATCGTGATCGGCCTGGGCGTGCTGACCTTCGGTTTCAGCAGCGCCGGCGACACCGCCGCGGTCTCCAACCTGTGGGAGTTCGACGGGTTCTTCCCCAAGGGCGTCGGCTCGTCCCTGATGACCCTCCAGGGCGTCATGTTCGCCTACCTCGCGGTCGAGCTGGTCGGCGTCACGGCCGGTGAGTCGGAGAACCCGGAGAAGACCCTCCCCAAGGCGATCAACACGCTCCCCTGGCGCATCGCGCTGTTCTACGTCGGCGCGCTCACCGTCATCCTGTGCGTCGTGAAGTGGACCGAGTTCGCGCCGGGCGTCTCGCCGTTCGTCGAGGCGTTCGCGAAGATCGGCATCCCGGCGGGCGCCGGCATCGTCAACTTCGTCGTGCTGACCGCGGCCCTGTCCTCCTGCAACTCGGGCATGTACTCCACGGGCCGCATGCTGCGGAACCTGGCCGACAGCGGCGAGGCCCCCGCGGCGTTCAGGAAGCTGTCGTCGACCAAGACCCCGGCCTTCGGCATCGCGGTCTCCGTCGCCTTCATGGGCATCGGCGTGGTCCTGAACTACATCGTCCCGGAGAAGGCATTCGGCTACGTGACCTCGGTGGCCACCGCGGCCGGCATCTGGACCTGGCTGATGATCCTGATCAGCCACGTCCTGTACCGCCGCGCGGTCGTCGCGGGCCGGCTGCCCGCGTCCAGCTTCCCCGCCCCGGGCGGTTCGGCGTTCAGCTGGGTGGCCATCGTGTTCCTGCTCTTCGTGACCTGCCTGATCGCGTACGACGCCGACTCGCGCGTCTGCCTCTACGTGATGGCGGGCTGGGCCGCCGCCCTCGGCATCGGCTGGGCGATCCTCAAGGGCCGCAACCCCGACGTCACCGCCCGGCGCGAGCCTGAGCTGGAGAAGATCGGCGGCTGAGAGCCCTTCCCCGGGACGTCCGGCCGCAGGGAGCTCTCGTGGCGCCCCCTGCGGCAGCCGCTCAGGACGTCCGCGATGTGGGCCGTTCCGTACCGTTCCCCGGTACGGAGCGGCCCCTTCGTCCGTCCGGTCGGCTGTCGGTCGGCAGTTCGGTCCGCTGTCCGGTCTGCTTATCCTGACGACCATGCTGACCATTACCCAGGACCTCGTCGACAAGATCGTCGCGCACGCGCGCAAGGACCACCCCGACGAGGCGTGCGGCGTCGTCGCGGGCCCCGAGGGCGCGGACCGCCCCGAGCGCTTCATCCCGATGCTGAACGCGGCCATGTCGCCCACGTTCTACGAGTTCGACTCCGGTGACCTGCTGAAGCTCTACCGCGAGCTGGACGACCGCGACGAGGAGCCGGTGGTCGTCTACCACTCCCACACGGCCACCGAGGCCTACCCCTCGCGCACGGACATCACCTACGCGAACGAGCCGGGCGCGCACTACGTGCTGGTGTCGACGGCGGACACGGACGGCGGGGGCGAGTTCCAGTTCCGCTCGTTCCGCATCGTGGACGGAGTGGTCACGGAGGAAGACGTGGAGGTCGTCGAGGCGTACTGAGCGCCGCCTCAGGCCGCCGACTTCCGCAGCAGCGCCCGGATGGGCCGCCACAGCTCCGGTACGACCGTCACGTCGAGCGGGACAGCGTTGTCGGGGGCGGTGCGCCATATCAGGCCGTCCGGGTGGTGGAGGACGGCCGTGATCTCGTCGGGGGTGGGCGGAGCGGCGTTGCCGCGCAGGTAGACGGCGCGCAGGCCCAGGTTGCGGAGCCTGGTCAGGGCTCGGGCCCGGTTCTGGGCGTGGACGAGCACGCGGACGTCCGTGAGGGGCCCCGGGAGGCCCTCTCGGGCGGTGGGGCTGGGCAGGTTGACCGCCACCACCACCATGCCGTCGGGCAGCTTGCAGAAGCCTCCTGCGGCCATGCGGTCACACCCCCGTGCGAGTCGGCGTCAATAAGAGATTCACAGGAGGCACCTAAACACGATCGGCGGCAACCCGCCAGGGGGCTGCCGCCGATGTGGCTGTGACCTGCGGTTATGTCGGCTACTTCACCGACGGACCGACCTTCACCTTGATCGTGGAGCCGTTCAGGGCCTCGTTGACGATCTTGATCGAGGTGTTGGTGTCAGTGACCTTGACGCCCGCGAGCGGGGTCGCCGCGTCGTAGTACGTCGACTTTCCGTCGTCGAAGACGCCGACGCCCGGACGGGACTTGATCTTGACCGCGACGTCCGCGCGGTGGAGCGTGATCGCGTCCGTGCGGTACAGGCTGAAGGGCGAGTCGAAGCTCTGCAGACGGGCGTTCATCGCGGTGCCGTCGGCCCACTTCAGCGGGGTGGGGTGCGAGTCGACCGGGAGGATCAGGCCCTCACCCGGGTGGACGCTGGTGTTGTCGTCCGCCTGGGAGGTGTCCCACTTCCAGATCAGCAGGCCGTTCTGGTACGGGTAGTGCTCGACCCAGTCGGGGCGGGTGGTCGAGAAGCCGAAGTTGTACGGGCCGACCTTGAGGGTCTTGTCGTACGACACGTACTGGCGGTTCTCGGCGATGTAGTACTGCGCGTAGTCGTCCGTGATGGACGCGCCGATGCGGGAGAAGCCGCTCGCCGTCCAGGCCGCGTCGGCGCTCTCCGCGTTGTCGGAGAAGAGCGCGGCGCCGTCCGCCGTCACGGTGATCTCGTCGGCCGTGAAACCCTTCTGGGCCACGCCGCCGTCGGTGGCGTAGCGGAAGCGCAGGCTGATCTGCTTGCCCGCGTAGGCGTCCAGCGGGAACGTCAGCTTCTGGTGGGCGTCGACCGTGCCGGTGAGGGCCGGCTTGCCGCTGCCGTCCCGCGGGATCGCGCTGCCGTCGGCCAGCGTGCCGTCGATCGGCGTGTAGCTCGCGCCGCCGTCGGTGGAGACCTCGGTGTACAGGTAGTCGTAGTCCTGCTCGATGTCCCACCAGCCGTCCAGGGACAGGGCGGCGGAGGTCTTGCCGGTCAGGTCGACCGTGCGGCTCAGGGAGTTGCGCAGGTTGTCGCCGCTGCCGCTCCACCACTGCGTGGCGCCCTCGGCCGGGGCGACCACCTCGGTGGTGACCTCCTTCTCCGGCAGCTGGACCACGAGGGCCTGGGCGTTCTTGGTGTTGTACTCGGCGACGCCGAGCGTGTGGGTGGACTTCACGCCCGCCTTGGCGACGTCGTAGTCCAGCCAGCCCAGCTGGAGCTTGTCCCAGGCGTTCATGTCGCCGGGCAGGTCGCCGATGGCCTGCTTGCCGGTGCCGAGCCAGGAGCCGGACGACATCAGCGTCCAGAAGCCGGTGGAGTTCTCGCCGCCGCCGGAGGTGTCGTACTCGTCCGGCAGACCGAGGTCGTGGCCGTACTCGTGGGCGTAGACGCCGAGTCCGCCGTTCTCCGGCTGGATGGTGTAGTCGCCGACCCAGATGCCGGTGTCGCCGACCTGGGCGCCGCCGAGCTTGTTGGTGTCCGGGCCGGTGGAGCCGGCGTCGGTGCCGAAGGCGTACCAGCGGTGGGCCCAGATGGCGTCCGCGCCCTGGGCGCCGCCGCCCGCGGACTCGTCCTCGCCGGCGTGCACGATCTGGAAGTGGTCGATGTAGCCGTCGGACTCGTTGAAGTCGCCGTCGCCGTCGTAGTCGTAGCGGTCCCACTGGTCGAACTCGGCCAGCTCCGCCTTGATCTCGGCGGCGGTGGCGCCGGCCGCCTCCCGCTCGGCGACCCAGGCGTTGACGCCGTCCTGGACCGCGTACCAGGCGCCGGTGGAGGCGTCGTTGGAGCCGTAACGGGCCTCGTTGTAGGGGACCTTGACCCAGTCGGTCACCTCGCCCTCGACCGAGTAGCGGCCCGAGGACTGCTTCTCGTAGTACTTCTTCAGCGACTCGGTCTTCTTGCCGGTGCCGAAGTACAGGTCCTGGAAGTGCGCCTGGTTGTAGTCCGCCTGCCAGGCCGTGCTGTTGTCCTTGGTGCGGTCCGGCGCGGCTATCTGGTTGTGCAGCGGGCCGACGGTGCCGCCGTAGCGGGGGTCGACCTGGTCGCCGAACTCGACGAGGATCGTGAAGATCTTGTCGGTCTTCTCGCGGCCGAGCTCGACGTACTTGCTGTCGCCCTTGCGGCTGTCGAGCCGGACGACCTTGGAGCCGTCCCGGTCCTTGACCGTGGCCTCGCCGGATATGACCTGCTTGAGGGCCTCCTCGCGCTGGGCTTCCTGGGTCTTGCTGAGCGGCCCGTCGAAGTCGTGCTCGTGGGCCTTCTCGGGCTGCGGGTCCTGCCGGTCCGCCGCCGGGGCCTTCGCCGAGCCGCTCTCGGCGGCCTGCGCAACGGCGAACGTCGTGAACGTCGCCGAGGCCGCCGCAAGGGCGACGACCGTCGCGGCCGTCCGATACGTCCAGGTTCTACTGCTCACTTGATGTCCTCCCACGCACGCGTCCGTGCGCGCGGTAGGGGGGATTCCCTGTCAAGGAAGGTCCGCGCGCTGTTATACGCGTGTAGTCAAGTGACGCCATTTGACTACTGGTTTGGAAGAAAAGACAGACCTTGACTTGAACAAGTCAATTGCATTATCAGGACCGGCTGTTCGCATTGCGGACATATGACTGTTACATGACGGGCGCGCACGACAGTCCACTTGGTGGACGCCATGACTCCGTGCGCCCCCTGTGCACCGGCACCGTGGGTTAGGTCACGCTTACCGTTCGTTCCACTCGGGCATGCAGCCGAATAGAGTCGAGACCGCCCCCGCTTCCGAGGACACGATTGCCATGCCTCGTCCGAACCTCGCACAGCTCACGTACGGTTCCTGCACCGTCATCTTCTCGACGCTCGCCATGCTGCTGCTGTCACAGACGAGTTCGGGCCCCGCGATCTCCGTCATCGTCGTCGCCGCGGTCGCGCTCGGCCTGCTCGTCGCCATGACGGTGCCGGCGCCGAAGCCGTCCCGGAGCATCGTGGCCCGTTCCTCGGCGAAGAAGCCCGCGAGCAGGCCCGAGCCCGTCTCCGTTCCCGTCACCCCGGTCACCGTCGCCGTTCCGGTGCACACGCCCGTGAACGCGCCTGTGCCGGCTTCGGTCGCCTCGGCCCCCGAGCACGTCCGGGAGCGCACGGCTCCCTGACACCCGGCTGTGCGCGCGGCCAGGGGCCGGCACCTCGTGCGAGGTGCCGGCCCCTGGCCGCGCTTGCCGCCGAAGGGTGCGTCAGCCGGTGCTGACCGCCACCGTCTTGGCCGCCTTGTCGTGCAGGCCCTGCTTGTAGGGCTTGTCGAAGAAGCTCCAGCCGCCGCAGACCGCCGTCCACAGACACGCGCAGCAGAACGCGAACGGCACCCACAGCACCAGGGCCCGGATCAGCGACGTCTGCACGGAGGGCGTGGAGCCGTCGTCGAGGTTGGCCACCCGCATGCCCAGCCACTTCTTGCCCAGCGTCTGCCCGGACCGGGCGGTCAGGACCGTGTCGTACGCGACGTACAGGATCGCGGTGATCAGCTCCCGCCCGAAGGTCTTGCCGAACTCGATGTCGTCCGTGTCCACGGTGTACTGGGCGACCCCGAACGCCCATGACAGCAGCGCCACCACGATGAAGACGAGGATCATGTCGATGATCCGGGCCAGCGTGCGCTTGCCGCTGTCGGCGAGCGGCGGCATCCCGGAGAGCGGGTCCGCGGGGTAACCGCCGTAGGGGTCGCCCCCGTACGGGCCGCCACCGCCGCCGTACGGGCCGCCGCCGTACGAACCGCTGCCGCCGAACGGATCCTCCGGTTCCTGCGGGCCGTGCGGAGTGTCGTACGGCGAGCCCTGGCCCTCGTCGTGCGGGGGCTGCGGCGGCCGCTTCCGGAGCGGGTCGTCCTCCGGCGGCTCGCCGCCGCCGGGGGGCGGTTCGGTGGTCATGCCCCCGAGTCGACCGCGAACCCCCCGGCTCCGCATCCGGCGAGCGGCCGTCCGGGGGACGCGTCGTCAGGTCGTCGTCGGGTGGGTGTCAGCCGGCGACGAAGGTGTGCGCCGCCTTGTCGTGCCAGCACTGCCGCCACGGCTTGTCGAACAGACCCCACACGACGCCCACGACACCGACGGCGAGCAGCCCCGGCACGCTGTACACGAGCCAGCGGCGCAGAGCCGCCCCGAACGACGGGGGCGAACCGCCCTCGATGTCCCGCACCTCGAGCCCGAGCAGCTTCTTGCCCAGCGTGCGGCCCCACTTGGCGGTCGGCAGCGCCTCGTACACCACCCCGAAGACCAGCAGGACGGCGAGGACGATCCCCAGGTACACCGACGTCGTGCCGTCGAGCAGCCAGACGGTGACCCTCTCGCCGGTCAGCTTGGCCGCGTCGATCTTGTCGTTGACGTGGTCGAGGGCCTTCAGGCCGAGCGGCACGGCGGCGGCGCCCGTGACGGCCGCGAGGACGACCGTGTCGACGAGCCGGGCCGCGAACCGCTTGCCGAGACCGGCCGGACGGGCCTCGGACTGCCGCCGGGCAGCCGCCTGGAAGATGTCCTCGACCGGCGGCTTCCACGGCGCGACGGGCCCGTCCTCGCCCGCGAGCCGGTGCACCTGCTGCGCCCACGAGGGCTGCCCGCCGCCGGAACCGGGGACCATCGCCGCACCGGGCTGCGGCTGCGGCGGCCCGGGAATCGGGCCGCCGGGGCCGCCCGTCTGCTGCGGGACGCTCGGGGCGGCCTGCTGGGCGGCGGCGGCCGGGAAGCCTGCGGGGCCGCCCTGCGGGGCAGGAAGCGGGGCCGGAGCCACCGCCGACTGGGCGGCCGCCGCGCGCTCGGCGGCCGCCTTGCCCGCGCCGAAGCCGGGCTTGGCGGGGGCGGCGGGCGTCGCCGGGGGCGGCGCCGGAACCGTCGTCGGGCCCTGGGCCCCGGGGGCGAAGGCCCCGCCCGGGCCCGGCGTGCTCCCGGAGGGCGCGTCGGGCGCGCCGTCCTGGTGGCCCGTGCGCGGGCCCGGCGCACGGAAGGTGACGGTGCCCTCGTCGGGGACGAGGCCGGCGGGACCGGCGGGGGCCGCGCCCGCGCCCCCGTCGCTCGCCGTCGGCCGGCGGAAGACGAACGTGCCCCCGGAGACCACGTCCCCGGCACCCGCGCCGCCGCCGTCCGCGGGTTCCGCGGGCGGGATCGTCGTCATGCCGTCCGTGCTGGTCGACAGGCCCTCGGGCTGGGCCGGGGCGGGCACCCTCGGGTCGGCGGCCGGCGGGGAGCCCCAGGAGACCCGGCGGTCCTGGTCGCCGCCGAAGCCGGACTGGCGGGAGCGGTCGGCGCCCCACGCGGAGGAGGGCTCGGGGCCGCCGCCGTACGGGTCGGCCGGGGCGGCCGCCGGGTCCTCGTCGAAGAAGTGCGGGCCGGTCTCCTCCACGGAGGCCGCGGGTCCGCCGCCGGGCGGGGGCGTGAGCGGCCGGCCGTCGGACGGCGCCGGCCGGCTGGTGCCCGGTACCCAGGAGGCACCGTTCCAGTACCGGACGTATCCAGGGATGGACGGGTCCGGGTAATACCCTTCGCGGGGCCGGTCGTCGCCGGGGGCCGGGGTTGGGGCGCTCATGTCCGTCGTCCCGTATCTGCTCGGGGGTGGGATGGGGGGCTCCACATCTATCAGACCGACGCGGGGCCGCACCGCCAGTCCTGCCGTACCCGCTCCTTTCCGGGCAACCCCGTGCAGGCTCTTCACACGTTCGGAACCGGACCATGCCCTCCGTCGGCGCCGGGCAGGGGAACTCTCGGAAAAAAGTTCTCCGAACCCGCGTAATGGTTCCGGCCCCACTCGCTCTCCACTCGTACGGGCCCACCCGCGGGCCCGTGCGAGGCCCGTATCGAGAGGAGAACCGACATGCGTCACACGGTGGTGGAGCGCGAACTGGAGCTCAGGCTCATCCTGTCGCCGGAACGCAGCATCCCGGTCCCGGCCCGGCTCAGCTTCCGCAGCGACGACCCGTTCGCCGTCCTGGTCACCTTCCACATCAACTCCGAGCAGCCCGTCAACTGGACGTTCGCCCGTGAGCTGTTGATCGAGGGCGTGTTCCGGCCGTGCGGGCACGGGGACGTGCGGGTGTGGCCGACGAAGGCGGAGGGGCGCAGCGTCGTGCTGATGGCGCTGAGCTCGCCCGACGGCGACGCCCTCCTCCAGGCGCCCGCCCCCCAGGTCTCGGCCTGGCTGGAGCGGACGCTGCGGGTGGTGCCGCCCGGGACCGAGGCCGAGCAGCTCGGCATCGACGACGGTCTGGCCGAGCTGCTCGCCGCGACGCCCGCGGACGACCTGAGGCTCTCCGACCCGTGGCCGGGGGACGGGGCCCGGGACGGAGAGTGAGGGAGAGTGGGTGATCAGAACAGTTTGCCCGGGTTGAGGATGCCCAGCGGGTCGAAGGCCGCCTTCACGGCCCGCTGCATCTCCACGCCGACGGGCCCGATCTCGCGCGCCAGCCACTCCTTCTTCAGCACGCCCACGCCGTGCTCGCCGGTGATGGTGCCGCCGAGTTCGAGGCCGAGGCCCATGATCTCCTCGAAGGAGTCGCGGGCGCGCCGGCACTCGTCGGGGTCCTGCGCGTCGAAGCAGACCGTCGGGTGGGTGTTGCCGTCGCCCGCGTGGGCGACGACCCCGATGGTCAACTCGTGCTTCTGCGCGATGCGTTCGACGCCTTCGAGCAGCTCGCCGAGTCTCGACCGGGGCACACAGACGTCGTCGATCATCGTCGTGCCCTTGACGGCGTCCAGAGCGACGAGCGCCGATCGGCGTGCCTGGAGCAGGAGTTCGGACTCGGCGAAGTCGTCGGCGGGGACGACCTGCGTCGCGCCGGCCGCCTCGCACAGCGCGCCGACGGCGGCGAGGTCGGCGGCCGGGTCGGGGGTGTCGAAGGCGGCGAGCAGCAGCGCCTCGGTGGTCTCCGGAAGTCCCATGCGGGAGAGGTCGTTGACGGCCCTGACCGTCGTCCGGTCCATGAGTTCGAGGAGGGACGGGACGTGCCCGCCCGCCATGATCCGGCACACCGCGTCGCACGCGGCGGCCCCCGACGCGAACTCGGCCGCCAGCACCAACTGCCGCGGCGGCTGCGGCCGCAGCGCCAGGATCGCCCGGACGACGACGCCCAGCGAGCCCTCGGAGCCCACGAACAGCCGGGTGAGGTCGTACCCGGCGACGCCCTTCGCGGTGCGCCGGCCGGTGGTCATCAGCCGGCCGTCGGCGAGGACGACGTCCAGGCCGAGGACGTACTCGGCCGTCACCCCGTACTTCACGCAGCACAGGCCGCCCGAGGCGGTGCCGATGTTGCCGCCGATCGTGCACATCTCCCAGCTGGAGGGGTCCGGCGGGTAGTAGAGACCGAGTGCGTCGACCGCGCGGGAGAGGGTCGCGTTGACGACGCCCGGTTCGACGACGGCGATGCGGTCGACCGGGTTGATCTCGAGGATGCGGTCCATCTTGACGAGGGAGAGGACGATGCAGCCCTCGGAGGCGTTGGCGCCGCCGGACAGACCGGTGCGGGCGCCCTGTGGAACGACCGGGACGCGCAGTTCGGTCGCCGTGCGCATGACGTGCTGGACCTCTTCGGCCGTGCGCGGCAGCACCACCGCCGCCGGGGTGCCGGCCGGGCAGAACCCGGCCATGTCGTTGGCGTAGGAGACCGTGACGTCCGGGTCGGTGAGGACGGCCTCGGCGGGCAGGCCGGTGAGCAGACGTTCTACGAGGCTACGGCTCATGATCACAGGTTCGCACCCGGGGCCATCGGTGTGAACCCCGTCCGCCGGACACTTCGGCTGACGTCATACGGTCGTCGTACTGGCGCACAGTGAGCGCCATGGAGAACGACGCCATGCAGAAGGAACAGGACACCGCCCCCGAGGATGCCCCCGGGAAGGTGGTCCGGCGGCGGCGGCTGGTCGTCGGCTCGCTCGTGGGGTGTCTGGTGCTGGGCGGCGGGGTGCTGATGTGCCTGCCCGGCGGGGGGTCGGGGCAGCGGGCGCCCGCACCGGCCGCGGGCGCGCAGGCGGCCGCGGCGGTCCGGGCCGGGGTGCCGGCCGCGCTGTCCGACCTGGCGGTGCTGATCGACGAGCGCGAGAGCAGGGTGCGGGAGCATCCGCGGGACGCACGGTCCTGGGCGGTGCTCGCCGCGGCCTACGTCGAGCAGGGCCGCCGCACCGCCGACGTGGCCGTCCAGTACCCCAAGGCCGAGCAGGCGCTGCGGACCTCGCTGAAGGTGCGCCCCGAGCGCAACGCCGACGCGCTCGACGGGCTGGCCGCGCTGGCCAACGCGCGCCGCGACTTCCGGGCCGCGCTGAACTGGGGCGAGGCCGCGCGCAAGCTGGCGCCGACGCGCTGGACGACGTATCCGCAGCTCATCGACGCGTACACCGGGCTCGGCGACTACAAGAAGGCCCGCAAGTCCCTCGACCGGCTGCTGGCGCTGCACTCCGGGCCGGCCGTGCGGGCGCGGGCCGCGGGCGTCTACTGGGACCAGGGCCGGCGCGAGGACGCGCAGGCGGCGCTGGCGGACGCGGCGGCAGGCGCCTCCTCCCCCGCCGAGCAGGCGGCCTGGCTGGAGCGGGCCGGGCAGCTCGCCTGGGAGCGCGGCGAGCGGGAGGACGCGCTGCGGCATTTCCAGGAGGCGGTCCGGCTCGACCCCGACCAGCGGGCCGCGCAGGCCGGGCAGGGGCGGGCGCTGGCGGCGCTGGGGCGGACGTCGGAGGCGTTGAGCGCGTACCGGGCGGCGCTCGCGCGCCAGCCGCTGCCGGGGTACGCGCTGGAGCTGGGCGAGCTGTACGAGTCGCTGGGGCTGACGCAGGCGGCGCAGGTGAGTTACGACCTGCTGCGGACGCGGGTGCGGCAGGAGGCGGCGGGCGGGGTCGACGGGGAGCTGCTGCTCGGCCGGTTCGAGGCGGACCACGGGGACCCGGTCTCGGCGGTCCGGCGGCTGCGGGCCGAGTGGCGGCGCCAGCCGGGGATCGCGGTCGCGGACGCGCTGGGCTGGGCGCTGCACCGGGCCGGCGACGACAAGGCGGCCCTGGGGTTCGCCCTGATCGCCACCGACCGGGTGCACGGCGGCGCGATGCGCAGCGCGCCGTACCTCTACCACCTGGCCATGATCGAGCGGAGGCTCGGCAAGGACGGGCCGGCCCGGCGGCACCTCCGGGAGGCGTTGCAGATCAACCCGTACTTCTCACCGCTGCTGGGCCCGGTGGCCCGGGAGGCCCTGGTCCAGCTGGGCGAGGCGCCCGAACGGCCCCTGCCCGAGTGACGCCTTCCCCGAGTGACGGCTACAGGTTGCCGCGCTTGTCCTGCTCGCGTTCGATCGCCTCGAAGAGGGCCTTGAAGTTGCCCTTGCCGAAGCCCATCGAGCCGTGCCGTTCGATGATCTCGAAGAAGACGGTCGGACGGTCCTGGACCGGCTTGGTGAAGATCTGCAACAGGTAGCCGTCCTCGTCGCGGTCGGCGAGGATCTTCAGCTCGCGCAGGGTCTCGACGGGGACGCGGGTGTCGCCGACCCACTCGCCGAGGGTGTCGTAGTAGGAGTCCGGGGTGTCGAGGAACCGCACGCCGGCCGCCCGCATGGTGCGGACCGTCTGCACGATGTCGCCTGTGTTGAGCGCGATGTGCTGGACGCCGGCGCCGCCGTAGAACTCCAGGTACTCGTCGATCTGGGACTTCTTCTTGGCGACCGCGGGCTCGTTGATCGGGAACTTGACCTTCAGGGTGCCGTCGGCGACGACCTTCGACATCAGCGCGCTGTACTCGGTGGCGATGTCGTCGCCCACGAACTCCTTCATGTTCGTGAAGCCCATGACCTTGTTGTAGAAGCCGACCCACTCGTTCATCCGGCCGAGTTCGACGTTGCCGACGCAGTGGTCGATCGCCTGGAAGGTGCGGTGGGCGGGCGGCTCGACGATCGGGTCGGCGGCCACGAAACCCGGCAGGTACGGGCCGTCGTAGCCGGAGCGGTCGACGAGGGTGTGGCGGGTCTCGCCGTAGGTGGCGATCGCGGCGAGGACGACCGTGCCGTGCTCGTCCTTCAGCTCGTAGGGCTCGGCGATCGAGCGGGCGCCGTGCTCGACGGCGTAGGCGTACGCGGCGCGGGCGTCCGGGACCTCGATGGCGAGGTCGACGACGCCGTCGCCGTGCTCGGCCACGTGCTGCGCGAGGAAGTGGCCCCAGGTGGTGGCGGGCTTGACGACGGAGGTGAGGACGAAGCGGGCCGAGCCGTTCGTGAGCACGTACGCGGCGGTCTCGCGGCTGCCGGTCTCCGGTCCGGAGTAGGCGACCAGCCGCATGCCGAAGGCGGTGGAGTAGTAGTGCGCCGCCTGTTTGGCGTTGCCCACGGCGAAGACGACCGCGTCCATTCCCTTGACCGGGAAGGGGTCGGCCTGCCGGGCGGTGTCGGGAGTGCGGTGCGTGGTCTGCGTCATACCGAAAGCCTCGCTCCGGCCCGCAAGGTGCGCAATAGTTCACGTGTCCGCTGGACAATCTGCCCAGCGGTACGAGGGTTTCGGCGGGCTTTCTGTACAGGGTGACCATCTCGGAGGCGGGCAGGCATGGCGATCGATCAGCTGGACGGCCGGATCATCGTGCTGCTGGCACGGGAGCCGCGGCTGGGGGTGCTGGAGATGTCCCGGCGGCTGGGCGTGGCCCGGGGGACCGTGCAGGCGCGGCTCGACCGCCTTCAGTCGAATGGAGTCATCCGGGGGTTCGGGCCGCAGGTCGATCCGGCGGCCCTCGGCTATCCCG
The DNA here is from genome assembly GCF_040655955.1 of Streptomyces sp. NPDC050263. Lineage (NCBI taxonomy): Bacteria > Bacillati > Actinomycetota > Actinomycetes > Kitasatosporales > Streptomycetaceae > Streptomyces > Streptomyces sp. NPDC050263. The sequence goes on from NZ_JBFAKW010000074.1 coordinate 31,976, forward strand.
TCACCGCGTTCGCCACCCTCCAGATCCGCCAGGGGCAAGGCCCCGACGTACGGGCGCACTTGGCATCCGTGCCGGAGGTGCTGGAGCTGCACACCACGACCGGCGGCGGAGACATGATGTGCCGGCTGGTGGCCCGGTCCAACGCCGATCTCCAGCGGGTCATCGACCGGGTTGTCGGCTTTGATGGCATTGTCCGGGCCTCCACCGCGATCGTGATGGAGAACCCCGTTCCGCTGCGCATCATCCCGCTGGTGGAACAGGCGGCCGAGGACGCACGGGAGTAGGACCCAGTCGATCCAGTCGATCCAGTCGATGTCGGGCGGTGAGGGCGTGTGAGCTTCTGGGAGTACCTGGACAACCGTCACCAGCAACTGCTCACCGACGCGTATCAACACGCCGGCGTCGTCTTCCAGTGCATGGTCGTGGCGACCCTGGTGGGCGTGCTGATCGGGGCCGTCTCCTACCGCAGCGACTGGGGCGGCGACCTCGCCGCCACCGCCACCTCCACCGTCCTGACCGTCCCGTCGCTCGCCATGATCGGTCTGCTGATCCCGCTGGTGGGCCTGGGCGTGCCGCCCACGGTGATCGCGCTGACCCTGTACGGGCTGCTGCCGATCGTGCGGAACTCCATCGTCGGACTGCGCGGTGTCGACCCCGCCCTGGTGGACGCGGCGACGGGCATCGGGATGTCCCGGCTGACGCGGCTGGCACGGGTCGAGCTGCCGCTGGCCTGGCCGCCGATCCTGACCGGGATCCGGGTCTCCACCCAGATGCTGATGGGCATCGCCGCCATCGCCGCCTACGCCTCCGGGCCCGGCCTCGGCAACGAGATCTTCCGTGGCCTGGCCTCGCCGGGCAGCAAGAACGCGCTCAACCAGGTCCTCGCGGGCACGCTCGGGATCATCGTGCTGGCCCTGCTGTTCGACGCCGCGTACGTCCTGATCGGACGGCTGACGATTCCCAGGGGGATCCGTGTCTGACGCAGAGTCCGCAGCACACGGCGCGTCGATCGAGCTGGAGAACCTCAGCAAGCGGTACCCCGGGAGCCCCAACCCGTCCGTCGACAGCGTCAACATGGAGATCAAGGCCGGTGAGACGGTCGTCTTCGTCGGGCCGTCGGGGTGCGGGAAGTCGACCACCCTGAAGATGATCAACCGGCTGATCGAGCCGACCGGCGGGCGGATCCGGATCGGCGGCGAGGACGTCACCGACATCGACGCGGTGAAGCTGCGCCGCAAGGTCGGCTACGCGATCCAGTCGTCCGGGCTCTTCCCGCACATGACAGTTGCGCAGAACATCGCCCTCGTGCCGAAGATGATCGGCTGGCCGAAGCCCCGGATCCGGGACCGGGTGGAGGAGATGCTCGACCTGGTCGGACTCGACCCCGGCGAGTTCCACGGCCGCTATCCGCGCCAGCTGTCCGGCGGACAGCGGCAACGGGTGGGCGTGGCCCGGGCGTTGGCGGCGGATCCGCCGGTGCTGCTGATGGACGAGCCGTTCGGGGCCGTCGACCCGATCACCCGCGACCATCTCCAGGACGAGCTGATCCGGCTCCAGCACGAGCTGCACAAGACGATCGTGTTCGTCACCCATGACTTCGACGAGGCGATCAAGCTGGGCGACCGCATCGCCGTGCTGCGCGAGCGCTCCCACATCGCCCAGTTCGACACCCCGGAGGCGATCCTCACCAACCCGGCGGACGACTTCGTCTCGGGGTTCGTGGGGGCGGGGGCGGCCCTGAAGCGGCTCAACCTCAGCCGGGTGCGGGACGTGGAGATCACCGACTGTCCGACGGTGACCGTCGACGACCCGCTCCAGACCGTCTTCAACCGGCTCCGCTCCAGCGGCACCGACGAGATCCTGCTCCTCGACAAGCAGTGCCGGCCCTACAAGTGGCTGCGCCGCGGGGACCTGACGCGGGCCAGGGGCTCGCTGGCGCGGGCGGGCACCCTGGTCGGCGACACGGTGACCCGGGACGCCACCCTGCGCGACGCGCTGGAGGCGGTGCTGACGGACACCACCGGGCGGGTCGTGGTCACCGGGCGGCGCGGCGAGTACACCGGGGTCGTCGACATGGAGACGCTGATGAACTCCGTCCACGAACTGCTGGAGGCCGACCGGCTGGAGGCGCTGGAGGCGCAAGCCGAACTGGAGGAGGCCCGGGCCGCGCTGACGCACGCGGAACAGGAGGGCCCGGCCGGGGAGGCGAAGCGTTGAGCGCTGCGGAGCTGGACGAGACCCCCGGACCGGACGGCGCTCTCGGACCGGACGGCGTCCTGGGACCGGACGGCGTTCTCCGGCCGGACGGCGTTCTCCGGCCGGAGGAGCAGGCGCAGACCGCGGTCCCGCCGCCCCCGGCTCCTCCACCGCCGCCCCACCGACGCCTCACCTGGCAGAAGCTGACCGTCCTGCCCGCCTTCGTCGTCGCCCTGCTGCTCGCGACCTGGCTGTGGTTCGAGCAGGCCGACCTCGACGCGATCTCCAAGAACGCACTGTCCGACGGGCAGGTGTCGAAGGCGCTGTGGCAGCAGGTGGAGCTCACGGCGATCTCCACGTTCTTCGTCCTGATCATCGCCGTTCCGCTGGGCGTCCTGCTGACCCGCCGGGCGTTCCGCAAGGCCACCCCGATCGTCATGACCGTCGCCGACATGGGTCAGGCCACCCCGGCGATCGGGCTGCTCGCCCTGCTGGTGATCTGGCTGGGCAGTGGCATGAAGGCCGCCCTCATCGGCATCATCGCCTACGCCGTCCTGCCCGTGCTCTCCAACACCGTCGCGGGGCTGAAGGCCAACGACCCGACGCTGCTGGAGGCGGCCCGCGGGATCGGCATGTCCCCGATGGGCGTGCTCAGCAGGATCGAGATGCCGCTCGCCGTCCCGCTGATCCTGGCCGACGTGCGCACGGCCCTCGTCCTGAACGTCGGCACCGCGACCCTGGCGACCTTCGGCGGGGGCGGCGGCCTGGGCGTGCTGATCACCACCGGCATCACCAACCAGCGCATGCCGGTGCTGGTGCTGGGCTCGATCCTCACCGTCGCCCTGGCCCTGCTGGTCGACTGGCTCGCCTCACTGGCCGAACTGCTGCTGCGGCCGCGGGGGCTGGCCGACGACAAGAAGTTCTTCCCCGACTACGACGCGGCCCCCGCGATCAACTCGAAGACCCTGAAGAAGCGGCCGGCCGTCGCGGAGGTCCTCGACCCCGTCACGAAGAAGCTGACCGACAAGGTGGCGCAGGAGCTGAACGCCAAGGTGGACGTCGACGGGGAGGACCCGCACCAGGTGGCGCTGGACTGGATGAAGAAGGAGGGGTTCGTGAAGTAGGCGCGCTGTCGGCCCGGTCAACAGGCGGGTACCGCGCCGGTCCCCTTCTCCAGTGCGACCAGTGCGCTCACCGCGCCCTTGAGCGTGGTGACCGGGATCAGCCGCAGCCCCTTGGGCAGCTCGGACTTGGCGTCGCCGCACTCGTCCTTCGGCACCAGGAAGACGGTCGCGCCGTCCCGCCGGGCGGCCTGCGTCTTCAGGGCGACGCCGCCGACCGCGCCCACCGTGCCGTCGGCCTCGATCGTCCCCGTGCCGGCGATCGTGCGGCCGCCGGTGAGGTCGCCGCCGCTGCCGTCGCCGTCGAGCTTGTCGACGATGCCCAGCGAGAACAGCAGCCCGGCGCTGGGGCCGCCGACGTCGGACAGTTTCAGCGTGACCTTGATGTCGTCGTCGCCGGTGAGGTCCAGGTACTTCAGCGCGGCCTCGGTCGCGGAGTCCTGGGACTGCTCCATCTGCTCGGTGTTGTGCTGCTCGATCTCCTTGGTGCTCTTCCCGCCGGGGTAGACGGAGTCGCGCGGCATGATCGCCTGGTCGGCGCGGAACCAGCCGTCGATCACATCGCCGAGGCTGACGTCCGCGTCGGGACCGGTCGCCTCGATCGTCGTCATGCGCAGCTGACCGCTGGTCTCCCGGGTGGGCGCTCCGGAGATCGTGATCACCTGCGCGCCCTGGTTCTCGCCGAGGACGTTCGCCGTCATGCCCGGCTGCGCCACCGCGAACGGCAGCGGCGCGAACGCGGCCGTGACGAGCAGCGCCACGGCGGGCAGGGCGCAGACGACGAGGGCCTTGGGGCGTGAGAGGCGTGAGAGCACGGGGTCAATCTAACGCGGCGAGGTGTGCGGTCCCGCGGCCGGATGTCGTCGTCGTCCGGCCGCGAGCCGCTGTGTCTGCGCGACGACGTTCAGCGCAGGGCCTCCGCCACCTCCCGTGCCGCGTCCACGACCCGCGGGCCCACGCGCTCCGGGACCGCGTCGGCGAGCATGACCACGCCCACGCTGCCCTCGACGCCGGTCACGCCCAGCAGCGGGGCGGCCGCGCCGCTCGCGCCGGCCTCCAGCTCGCCGTGCGTCAGCGTGTAGCCGGGCTCGTTCGGCGGCGGCGCCGGCTTCTGCCGGGCGGAGAGGATCGCTCGGCCGGCGGCCCCCCGGTCCAGCGGATGCCGGAACCCGGCCCGGTAGGCCACGTGGTAGTCCGTCCAGGTCGGCTCGACGACGGCGACGGCGAGCGCCTCCGTCCCGTCCACCAGCGTGAGATGCGCGGTCGCGCCTATGTCCTCGGCCAGCGAGCGCAGTGCGGGCAGGGCGGCCTCCCGCACCAGCGGATGCACCTGTCGGCCGAGCCTGAGCACTCCGAGACCGACCCTGGCTCGCCCGCCCAGGTCACGCCGTACGAGTGCGTGCTGCTCCAGGGTGGCGAGCAACCGGTACACAACGGTCCGGTTCACACCCAGCTTGTTGGAAAGTTCGGTGACGGTCAGCCCGTGGTCGGTGTCGGCCAGCAGCTTGAGGACCTTCAGTCCTCGATCGAGCGTCTGGGAGGTCTCCGCGGTCACGACTCCCACTCCTTAAGTGGTGAGGTCGGCGGGCCCCCGTCGCGGCGGATGCGTCACCGAGTCCCGTCAGTGACGCGCTTCAGAGGCCGCCGATCGACAGATGGGCCCGGCGTGTCCGGGCCCAGTCGCTTCACGGCTGCGCTCCGCGGCGGCGCTGCCACGGGGCGTGTGCGTAGCGGGACAGTAGCGAAGCAGGTTCGCTGAGCGGAAGGCTCCGTCCAGAATCCGGTCATTGGCCGGTATGGACTACTTGTATTTATCCCGATACGTACGGAGCGTGACGGCATCCCATGCGCCCCCGGGTCACGGGTTCCGGGGGCTCGGCGGGGACGTCACTTCATCCGGGTCGCCCACTCCTGCACCTTGGCGATGCGCTGGCGCAGCTGGCCCCCCGTCGCCTCCGCGCTCGGCGGGCCGCCGCACACGCGCCGCAGCTCGGTGTGGATCACGCCGTGCGGCTTGCCGCTCTGGTGGACGTACGCGCCGACCATCGTGTTGAGCTGCTTGCGCAGCTCCATCAGCTCCTTGTGCGAGACGACCGGCCGCCGCTCGGCCGGCAGCTCCAGCAGATCGGCCTCGGCGTCCGGGCGCTTCTTGCTGTGCGCGATCTGCTTGGCCTGCCGCTTCTGCAGCAGCAACTGGACCTGGTCGGGTTCCAGCAGCCCCGGGATGCCGAGGTAGTCCTGCTCCTCCTCGCTCCCCGGGTGGGCCTGCATGCCGAACTCGGCGCCGTTGTACATCACCCGGTCGAAGACGGCGTCGGACTCCAGCGCCTCGAAGGCGAACTGCTCCTGCTCGCCGGTGTCCTCGTCCTGCTCCTTGTTCGCCTCGTTCATCTCCTGCTCGGACTCGGCGTACGGGTCCTCCTCGCCCTCTTTCTTCGGCTTGTCGAGGGCGTGGTCGCGCTCGACCTCCATCTCGCCTGCGAAGGTGAGCAGGTCGGGCACGGTCGGCAGGAAGACGGACGCGGTCTCGCCGCGCCGCCGGGACCGCACGAAACGGCCGACGGCCTGGGCGAAGAAGAGAGGGGTGGAGATGGTGGTGGCGTACACCCCGACGGCCAGCCGGGGCACGTCGACGCCCTCGGACACCATCCGCACCGCGACCATCCACCGGTCGGTGCTGCCACTGAACTCGTCGATGCGGTTGGACGCGCCGGTGTCGTCGGACAGGACGACGGTCGCCTTCGACCCGGTGATCTCCCGGATCAGCTTGGCGTAGGCGCGGGCCGAGTCCTGGTCGGAGGCGATGACGAGCGCGCCGGCGTCCGGGATGGCCTTGCGGACCTCGGTGAGCCGCTGGTCGGCGGCGCGCAGCACGCTCGGCATCCACTCGCCGCGCGGGTCGAGGGCCGTCCGCCAGGCCTGACTGATCGCGTCCTTCGTCATCGGCTCGCCGAGCCGGGCCGCGATCTCGTCGCCGGCCTTCGTCCGCCAGCGCATCTGGCCGCTGTAGGAGAGGAAGATGACCGGCCGCACGACGTTGTCGGCGAGCGCGGACCCGTAGCCGTAGGTGTAGTCGGCGGAGGACCGCCGGATCCCGTCGTTGCCCTCCTCGTACGTCACGAAGGGGATGGGGTTGGTGTCGGACCGGAACGGCGTGCCGGTCAGCGCCAGCCGCCGGGTGGCGGGCTCGAACGCCTCCAGGCACGCCTCGCCCCACGACTTGCTGTCACCGGCGTGGTGGATCTCGTCGAGGATGACGAGCGTCTTGCGCTGCTCGCTGCGGTTGCGGTGCAGCATCGGGCGGACGCCGACGCCCGCGTACGTCACGGCGACGCCGTGGTAGTCCTTGCTGAGCGGCCCGGCGCTGTACTCGGGATCGAGCCGGATCCCTATCCTCGCGGCCGCCTCCGCCCACTGCTTCTTCAGATGCTCGGTCGGCGCGACCACGGTCACCTGCTGCACGACATGGTGATGCAGCAGCCAGGAGGCGAGGGTCAGCGCGAACGTCGTCTTGCCGGCGCCTGGGGTGGCGACGGCGAGGAAGTCGCGGGGCTGCTCCTGGAGGTACCTCTCCATCGCCCCCTGCTGCCAGGCACGCAGCTTGCCGGCGGTGCCCCAGGGGGCCCGGCCGGGAAACGCGGGCGAGAGGTGATGGGAGTGGGCGGTGGAGGTGGCAGACATAGGTGTGAGCCCGGAGGGCCCTCCGTTGAGGGTGGCGGCGGGTGACGGGCGGGCGGTAGTCACGGTCTCCGTGGGGTGGTCGAGCGGCTCGGCTACGTATGACAACCGGGCCACCCTACCGGCGGCCGGGGAGGGCCCTCGTGTGAACGCGGTGGGGTCGCCCCGGGTGGGATCGACGTCACATGGGCCGTTCGGCCATGGCCCGCAACACCTCGGCGATGACCTTGACCTCGTCCGCGCTGCCGTCGGCCACAGCGATGACCAGGCGTTCGGCCGTGTCGATGTCCGGGCGCAGTTGCAGACCGTTCAGAGCCAGGAAGACGACGCACGACGTCCAGGCCGTGCGCTTGTTCCCGTCGACGAAGGGGCGATTGATCGCCAGGGACTGCAGGAGCGCCGCGGCCTTGTCGAACAGGTCGGTGTACGCCTCCTGCCCGAACATCGAAGCCGATGGGCGGTGCACAGCCGATTCCAGCAGGCCTACGTCACGCACAAGGACGTCCTGGTCGTCCACCGCAAGCTGGGCGATGGCCAGGACGTCCTCGGCCGACAGATAGACGTACGTCACTTGAGCCGCTCCAGCAGCTCGGCCCACTTGGCGGTCTGCTCCTTCGCGGCCTCGCGGACCAATACCTCGTGAGCCGTCCTTGCCAGGTAATCGTCCACCGCCCTGAGCAGTATGGCGTGCATGCTGGTGCCCTCCTGCTCCGCGCGCAGCTTCAGAGCTTCCGTCTGGTCGTCGCGAAGACGCAGGTTCATAGCCATACCAGAATGGTACCAACGCGTGGGGAGCAGACCGGCACCAGCAGCTCAACCGGCCCGTAGCCGTGTGGTCACCCACGCCCCCACCAGCGCCACGCCCGCCATCGGCAGGAAGACGGCGACGAACGCGGCCGGATGCGAGGACCCGGCGGCCGTCGTGGCCGTATGCGAGACGGCGCCCCCGCCGAGGGCCGCGAAGGCGGCTCCCCCGACGGCCAGCAGCAGCACATTGGACAGCCCGTCCGAGATCTGCAGCGCGGCGGAGTTGGCCCCGGCCTTCTCGGGAGCGGAGAGCTGCAGCAACAGCACGCTGGTGGAGGAGATGACGAGCCCCATCCCGAAGCACCCGACCCCCCAGGCGACGGCCACGATCCAGGCGGGCACGGAGTGGATCAGCACACTGGGCGCGGCGGCGATGGCGGCGGCGGCCAGCACCATCCCGAGCGCCATCAGCCGCTCCCGGTACGGCTCCACGCGCGGCCGGGACTGCAGCCACGACCCCAGGGCCCAGGTCCCGCCACCGGCGGCGAGCGAGAACCCGGCGAGGGTCGGGCTCAGCCCCCGCTCGGTCACGAGCATCAGCGGCACGAAGGACTCGGCGGCGATGAAGGACCCGGCGGCCACCCCGCGCAACAGCACGACGGACGGCAGCCCGCGCGCCGCCCGCCAGGTACCGGGCGGCAGCAGCCCCAGCACGGCGGGCACGAGCAGCGCGACGCCGACGGCGCCCGGCACCACCGAAACGAGCTTCAGATCCTGGGCGGCGTACTGAAGAAGCCCGGCCCCGAGGGAGATACCGAGGGCGAGCCGAATCCGCCGCCGATCGAAGCCCGCCCCGGTCGTCCCTTCCGCGGGCCCGCCGGCCCGCCGCCGTATCTGAGGCAGCGCCAGCGCAAGCGGCAGCACGACGAGGACGGGTATCCCGAGAAACACCCACCGCCACCCGAGCCGCTCGGTCACCGTCCCCGCGGCCAGCGGCCCGACGACGGACGGCACGACCCAGCACGCGGCGAACGCGGCCATGATCGCGGGCCGCAGCCGCTCCGGATAGGCGCGCCCGACGACGACGTACAGAGCGACGATCACCAGCCCGCCCCCGAGCCCCTGCACGGCCCGCCCGAGAATGAACGCCCACATGCCCTGGGCGCTCCCGGACACCAGCAGCCCGGCCGCGAACGCGCCGATCCCGCACCCCAACGCCCCGAGCGGGCCCCGCCGATCCGACCACTGCCCGGCGAACACCATCCCGAACAGACTGGTCGTGAAGTACCCGGAGAACGCGAACGCGTACAACGACACCCCGTCGAGCTCCCGCGCGGCGACGGGCATGGCCGTTCCCACGGCGGTCGCCTCGAAGGCGACGAGCAGCACGACGGACACGATCCCGACCGTGAGGGCCCGACAGGACCTCCCGAGGACGGTCTCGGTCTCGGTCTCGGTCTCGGTCTCGGTCTCAGGGTGACTCTCCACTGCGGAGGAAACGGGGTCGTCTGCGACACCGGCGTCGCGGGGTTCGAGGGCAGCCATGGCCGCCAGCGTAAGGTCCACAACCGCCGTTGACCCCTGTCGGAAGGCGGGCTCCCCCAGGGACCTTGGTCGTAGGCCGTCAGCCGCATCCGCCTCGCCCCCCGTTTCATGAACGGCGTATGGCAGTCCCATTGCGACGCACGCGCACCTCTTGAGCCACGTCTCGACCGCCCCGTACGGTCAGGACACCGAGTTCGGAACGGGACCTCAACCCCCGCCTCCCGACCTGGCCGTGTGCCCGAGTGGTTTAGGGGCTCGCCTGCAAAGCGAGTTACGCGGGTTCGATTCCCGCCACGGCCTCAACTTGCCTGACCAGGCAAAAAAGAGGGCGGCGCCCCATCCGGGGTGCCGCCCTTTCGGCCGTCCGGCCCAGTGCTTGAACGTGATCGTGTGAGGCGTCTGCTGACCGGTTTTTGCGATGTCCCTTTGTTCTCCCCGCAGTTGGAGTTGCGCGGTGGGACTCTGTGGGCGCTTCTTCGGAATGGGCGGTGGGAGGGGTCGATGGGGATCGTGGGGCCGAGCCGGGGTGCCGTGTGGACCGCCGTGGGGGTGGCGGGGGTGGGGTCGGCAGGGCTGGTGTCGCTCGCCGTCCTGGGGGATCTGAATGCCGCGGGGCAGGTGGCGAGCGTCGTCGGTGCGGTGGTCGGGCTGGCCGGGGTGGTGATCTCCGTGCTCGCTCTGAACGGTGCTTCAGACGACGCAGACGGCTCCCAGCGTCTCGTGCGGGCCGAGCGCGGTGGGGTCGCGGCCGGCGGGGACCTCATCGGGAACGCGATCGGGCACGGCGCCGTGGTCTCGGGGCCGCGCACGCCCCGGCGGCGGCCCGCCGGTCAGCCGGGCAGGGGTGACGTTCAGGCCGGGCGGGACTCGGCAGCCGCCGTCGGGGACATCGTCGACAACGCCTTCGGGGACGACAGCCGCCGATGATGGCGCAGCCCTGGCCCCGCAGAAAACGCCCCGCCGAGACCGACCCCGTCCCCGCCTCCCCTGCCGACGGCCCCCGCCGTCTGCACGTGGGCCCCGACGCCATCGGGGTCGGCGGCAGCGTCGAGAACTCCGCGTGCGCCCCGGACAGTCGGGTCACGAACATCGGTGAGCTGCACATCCACCACACGGCTGCCGGCGCCGAGCCGCGAGGGGGTTCGCTGCCGGAGCTCGAGTCGGCCCTCGCCGACCTCCAGGGGCACGCCGACCGACTCGCCACCCACGCCGAGCGACTCGCCGCACTCGAACGCAGGCCCGCCCCACACGCGAACGCCGACCTCGCCGACCTCGCCGACCTCCGGCACTACGCGACCCAAGTCGACGCCTACGCCGACCGGCTCATCGCCGTCGAGCGCCAACTCGCCGACCTCCAGTCGCACGGGGTCCGACTCGCCGCCTACGCCGACCGGCTCGCCGCACTCGAAGGCCGACTCGCCGACTTCCAGCAGCGCCACGTCGACACGCTGGCCGCCAACGCGCGGCTGCAGGAACAGCGCGACGCCGCCTATGCCTCCGCCGCCGCCTCCGAGGCCGACCACCGTGCCGAACGCCGACGCCGTGAGGCCGCCGAAGCCGCCGGACAGCGCGCCGACCAGCAGGCGGCGGCCGAACGCGCCCGCGCCGACCAGTACGCCGCCGAACGCGACGACGCGCGCCGGCGGCCGCACCAGGAGGAGCGCGAGCCCGTCGCCGTGCTCAGCAGTCCGAGTCCGGCAACCACCGTCAGCACCGCTGCCGCTGCCGCCCCGGCAGGCACGGCACGCCCGAAACATATGCACCGACAGGTGGTGCGGGCCGCCGGGGGCGAGATCGTCTTCGGCAGCTCTCCTTGTGACAAACGCTGGTGCCTGCGCCGCCGCCGACGCCTCGTGCATTTCTCGCGCTTCGGGCTGGAGCGCCCGCACGTCAAGTACCAGAGGGTCGGCGGGATGAAGCTGCCGCGCCTCGTGGGCAGTTGCTCGTCGCGCTGGTGCTCACACTGTTTCCGGCAAGACCACGGTGCAGGGCTCGGCACCGCCGTCGCCGTCCTCGGGACGGTCGCCTGTGTCGTGGCCGGAATCGGGCTCTACCGGGTCGACGCTCCCTGGTGGATCGGGTTCCCGGCCGTGCTCGGTCTGTTCTTCGCCATCCCGTTCGCGGTGGACCGGGTCGACCTGAGCCACCCTCAGCCGAGCCGGTTGGACCCAACCGGCAACGACGACACCCCGATCGTTCCCAGCTGACTCCGGCTCGGCTCCGGCTCGGCTCCGCTCCGGCCGCGACTCCGACACGCCCGGCTCAACTCACCTTCCCGTTCCCCGGATTTAACCTACGACCTCTTGGCGACCGCCTCTCTACGCGCGTAACTTGAGCCGACTCCCCACACCACCATCGGCCGTACACGACGACGTACGAGGAGATCGCCAGCGTGTCCAGATCTGTCGGCAACAGACCCCGCCGTGCCGCCTACGCGGTCATATCCGTGGGTGTGGCGAGCGCGTTCGCCATCACCTCGCTGCCCGCGGCCTACGCGACGCCGTCCGCCTCCGCGGTGATCTCCGAGGTGTACGGCGGCGGCGGGAACTCGGGGGCCACCCTGACCAGGGACTTCGTCGAGCTCGGGAACGCGGGCGCGGCGGCCTACGACCTGGCCGGATACAGCGTGCAGTACCTGCCCGGCTCGCCGTCCGCCTCCTCGACCTGGCAGGTCACCGCGCTCAGCGGCAGCGTCGCGCCCGGCGGACGGTTCCTCGTCGGCGAAGGGGCCGGTTCCGGGGGGACCGTCGCCCTGCCCGCCACCGACGCCACCGGGTCCATCGCGATGAGCGCCACCACCGGCACCGTCGCGCTCGTCTCCGGCACCGCCGCGCTGACCTGCAAGACCGCCGCCGACTGCGCCGCCGACAGCCGGATCGTCGACCTGGTCGGGTACGGCAGCGCCGTCGTGCGGGAGGGGAGCGGGCCGGTCACCGGGGCCTCCAACACCGCCTCCGTCTCGCGTGCGGCCGCCCTCGCCGACACCGACGACAACGCCGTCGATCTCGCGTCCGGCTCGCCGTCCCCCGTCAACTCCGCCGGGCAGACCCCGGATTCGGGCGGCGGCGACGGCGACGGCGACGGCGACGGCGATTCGACGACCCCCGGTACCGTCCGCGTCCACGACATCCAGGGCGCCACCCGGCTCTCCCCGCTCGCCGGACAGACCGTCACCCGGGTGCCGGGGATCGTCACCGGCGTGCGGACCACCGGGTCCAAGGGGTACTGGATCCAGGATCCGGCGGCCGACGCCGACCCCAGGACCAGCGAAGGCGTCTTCGTCTACACCGGGTCCGCCGCGCCGACCGTGGCCGTCGGGGACTCCGTGCTGGTCAGCGGCAAGGTCACCGAGTACTACCCGAGCAGCACCAGCCAGTCCCTCACCGAGCTCACCGCGCCGACGGCGACCGTGCTGTCCGGCGGGAACGCCCTGCCCGCCGCCGTCACCGCGGACGCGAGCAGCGTTCCGGACGCCTACATTCCCACCACCGGCGGCGGCAGCATCGAGTCGCTCCCGCTCGAACCCGCCGTCTACGCACAGGACTTCTTCGAGTCGACGGAGGGCATGCGCGTCTCGTTCTCCGACGCCCGTGTCGTCGGCGCGAGCAACGAGTACGGCGAGCTGTGGGTGACTGTCAAGCCGGAGGAGAGCGCCACGCCCCGCGGCGGCACGCTCTACTCGTCCTACGACCAGCCGGGCACCGGTCGGCTGAAGGTGATGTCGCTCGACACCGCCGCCGCCTTCCCCGTCGCCGACGTCGGCGACGAGCTGTCCGGCGCCACCACCGGGCCGCTCGACTACTCCGCCTACGGCGGCTACAACGTCCAGGCCACCCAGCTGGGCGCCCTGGTCGACAACGGGCTCAAGCCGGAGGTGACCCGCCGCCAGAAGGGCGACGAGCTCGCGGTCGCCACCTACAACGTGGAGAACCTGGACGCGCTGGACGCCCAGGAGAAGATCGACCGGCTCGCCCAGGGCGTCGCCGTCAACCTCAACTCCCCCGATGTCGTCGCCTTGGAGGAGATCCAGGACGACAACGGCGCGACGAACGACGGCACCGTCACCTCCGAGGCCACGCTGAAGCGGTTCACGGACGCCATCCGCGCGGCCGGCGGCCCCCGCTACCAGTGGCGCTATGTCGCCCCGACGAACAACCAGGACGGCGGCGAGCCCGGCGGCAACATCCGTCAGGTGTTCCTGTTCAACCCCAAGCGGGTCTCGTTCACCGACCGGGCCGGCGGCGACGCCACCACGGCCACCGACGTGGTGAAGACCCGCAAGGGCGCCCGTCTCACCTACTCCCCCGGGCGCATCGACCCGACCGGCGACGCCTGGGACAACAGCCGCAAGCCGCTGGTGGGCGAGTTCGTCTTCCACGGCGAGACCGTGTTCGTCATCGCCAACCACTTCACCTCCAAGGGCGGCGACCAGCCCCTGCACTCCCGCTACCAGCCGCCGGCCCGCAGCTCCGAGACACAGCGTCAGGCGCAGGCCGCCGAGGTGAACGCGTTCGTCAAGTCCCTGCTCGCGGCGGACAAGAACGCCAAGACCGTGGTGCTGGGCGACCTCAACGACTACGAGTTCTCGCAGACCGTCAACACCCTGACGGCCGGCAAGGTCCTCAAGCCGCTGATCACCACCCTGCCGGCCGACCAGCGCTACACCTACGTCTACGACGGCAACTCGCAGACCCTGGACCACATCCTGACCAGCCCGGCGATCACGCACTTCGACTACGACGTGGTGCACATCAACGCCGAGTTCGCCGACCAGGCCAGCGACCACGACCCGCAGGTCGTACGCATCGACGTCAGCCGGTGCCGCCACTAGCGCCCCGGGTACGGCCGGGCGCCTCCGGCCATCGCCAGTGCCGTGACCGGAAAGGCTCACCGGCTCGCGACGCCCGGTACGGCACTAGGGGGCTTCTGATGGATCTCCGTGGGAGAAGGAGCGGCGTTCGGTGCGTGCTCTCGGTGTGCCGGGCGAGAGTCCTCGTAGCGGAGCTAC